>JALZUF010000067.1 GCA_023301785.1 Alphaproteobacteria bacterium
CCTTTTGATAAGTTATTTCGAGTAAAGATTACCAGGAATCTAAATTCATTTTCGCTTATTCCTAAAGTTTCCTAAGCATTCAAGATGGGGGACCGGCTGAGTAAACTTTTGCCGGAGCGATCAGCCGAGGGAAGAGCAACCAAAGCTGAAGGATCGTGTCCACAACCGGAGGAAGAATCTTATTCCAGAAGATTACCGATAGAAGATGATGACACATATTCTGCAAGGTCAGGAAGATCCAGTTTAACTCAAATCACCGAAGTCCCGGAACCAAGTTTTTCCGAGGATGGTGGAAACATGGAAGGTAAGTCGAAGCTAAATTCCTCGCGAAGGTATTCACGAATTAAAACAGTTTCTAGGACTAGGGATGCAGATCCAGTATATGAACCTCCGCAGCACCTTTATTTGGGTCATTCTCGATATTCGCGTCTAAGATACAAACCAATGCTGGCTTCTTTGACTGATGAATCATACCCGATTCATTACATAGCCAAGGAAGTAAGAGAGACCATAGTAAAAATTACTGAAAGATTGGATCCCGCTAGACCTTATACTAGTTTTGAAGTCGATCAATTTGAGCATAAAGAACTGCTTCCAGAAGTAGAAGATCTGGTAGCAGGAGCGAACATACTCGCAAATCGACTGAAAAAGATTTTAGCCAACCACACTGTAAAAAGCACCAAGTATCATGGAAAACGACCAGCAATTCAACCCTATTACACTCAAAGTTATCTAAACGTTACAAATGAGCAATGTCTTAGATGTGGGAAAGAGGGTCATAAAGCATTCAAGGGACCAGTAAAATGTCCTTTGGGAATGATTCCTTTGACTTCTCGATGCATTCTCTGTAATACGGGAGGACACATCGTCGCACATTGTCCAACCAAGGTTGTATATGGGATTGAACGCACAGCTTTTCATATACCTGCTAAAACAGTACAGAAAATATCTTCCAAAAATGTAATTGTAACCAAAAGCTCAATAGATACCCCGAAAAGGAAAGTGAAACGAAAAGCTACAAAACTTAGCATTCGGCTCATTGACCGTCCTCATAAAAATCGAGGAAATTCGAGGGAGAAAGAAAATGAAAAATAAAAAGAGCGTCGGAAATGAAATTCCCACCATTAGCTTAGTCTCAGCAGGGAATACGGCGCCATAGCTAGAAAAATTGTTTCAGGGGGAAGCAAGAGAGCTTTGAATCTTGTAGCTCCATAGAAACGAATAGTAGTTAGATAATGTAAATAGAACACTTGTAATTCCTATTAAAATGCAATACATTTTTAGAGTATATCCGATATCGTGCATCCTATTAAAATGCAATACGTTTTTAGGGAAATCCACGGATAATAATCCCTAGTAAACACGAGACGTTTTTAGGAGTAAAACGAGGTCTGAGATCTCTACTAGATACGAGACGTTTTTAGGCAAGAAACAGATTCTATTAAGCATTCCCAAAAATTCAACAAGTTTGTGAAATTGTCATAGACATTAATTTTATTCTAGGTTAAGTTCATAGGTAAACAGGTAAGAATTAATACGATAATATGTATATGTAAAGTGTTAGAAGAACAGAGGGAACGCTCGATTTATGTCTGTCTGGGTATATGACAACAACTCAGATAGATGTAGTAGGGGGTGTTCATACAGATACTCTCAGGGCAGACAAAACAGTCTGAATTCTGAGAAGTGTCAATTTTTGTTCCTAATAAATTAGAGTAGAAATGTAGAACAAACATTACATGAGGGCGACAAGGTCATGCTTCTCTTGTGACACTTCAAGCCATATGTAATGCAGTCGGAAAAACATCAATTAGCAACTAGCTCGATACCATTCTAAGATGCTCCGATAAAATCTTTTATCAGTATAGAGAGCGAAAGTGAATGAGCTAACAGTAAGTAGCGTGAAAAAGCGGCGTGCTAACAAGCGAGGAAGATTCATTCGCTGGAAAGCTAGCTGCACCGACTATTCGTCGCCAGTACCAGGCAACACGGATACGAAAGAAAAATTGTAAACTAGGACATAGCTAGATAAATTCGCAGGAGAGAAAAGCAAAGTAGATAGCTAAATGGCTGATTAATGATCGTCCGATCAAGCTAGCTTACGTGCGCGAGCAGTGTCAAGTGCTGTGCACAAAAGTAAGGTTATCGACATTATTTTCGATTCTAACAAACTAGCAAAAGAATCTTCAATAAAAGAAAACTAAATCGTGTATATGATCTAGGTAGGGATCATTAATTCAATTTAGCATGGATAAATATAATATGGATGATGATTTTTCTCCTCTACTAATTGTCTTTTTCGTATAAAAATACAAGGGGGAAGTGGTAGGGAGAACTAGCAACTATCTAAAAATAAGCAGATTGTATTTGCTTATATTAGGTAAAATTTTCAGACTAGCGTTGTAATACACTAATAGCAAGGGGGCAACAAAAAGACCCAAAGTAGGGAAGAAGATCGTTTGGTCCAAAGAAAATCGGGACAATAAACGACACTTTAATCGATTAAGGAATAGGAAGAGATTTCTGAATCCTGAAATCAATTAAGGAAGATGAAAGGGAACTAGCGCATGTTCGACATGGTTAGCATAAGAGAATTGTGGAATTCTCTCGGTCAGTTTGGGCAGTAAAAGTAGTCATTCGTTGTGTATTGAGAGTAGAAGCAAAGCTAAGAGAAGATTGTTAATAAAACTAGGAATCATCACCGAGAATAATGAAAGAAAAACATAGAATATCAAAATTAGAGAAGCATAAGGAAATAGTAGTACTCAAAATCTTTGAGGAAAAGAAACTTGTTATATAACAACACGACTCTCGTATTTTCTTTTTGACAAAAAACAACAATGGGCTGAGTGTCGATAGGACGGTTATTCGAGCTCCAGTTAAGTTGTTGAAAGTGTCGAAATTGACAAGCAAGGGTGATTAAGAACCAAGAAAATGGAAATTAAAGTTTAACTCAGGCACCAAACGATACAAGCATGCGTAAAAATTGGGACACACAGAACGCACCAACAAGCATGTGGCCAGCTTAGTTCTTAAAGTTCAGCTATAAGAGCAGGCAGGGTCAGTAGAAATTTGGAACTCGAAGAAAACAGTAATACAACATTGTAAGATCTTCAGACTCAAACAAAAATCAGCATGCAAGCCTATCATTTATATAGACATGAAGTGATCTCGGAAGGAAAGTCCATCGAAATCTTTAAGGAATGTTTGAGGACCGACGACGGCGAGGGAGTCAGAGGCCTGATAACGAACCTTTTTGGACAGAGAGGACCAAATGAAATAAGAGGATTCCCGAATGTACTGATGGAAAATGGATATACACCTCTAGCTGAGGCAGTTTGGCGAAGGAAGAAAGCGTGTATCTTCGCTCTGTTAGACCATCCTCATATTCAATCGAATTGGATGGGAAAAGATGGAGTGGTGGGAGGAAGCATGTCAGCAATTACGTTGGCTATGCGAATCCCCAAGGAAGACGACGTATCGACCGACATCAACCTCGACTTAGTTCAGCATCTGCTATCGCACCCGAAGATTGACCTGAATACACCACCAGTACCAGGGCATCTGTCTGCGATGCAGGTCGCATCCATCTACCATTCTCCCATATTTCTAGAATACTTCCTTTCCCGAGAGGATGCTGATGTCAATCGCGAAGATGCAGAAGGACGCACATGTCTGAGTTTGGCTGTGAAATCTTGTAAGCTTCAGCACATCCGTCTCCTTCTGAGGCATGAGAAAGTAATCATCAACCCGATACTCGCTCAAAGCCCCGAATCCTCTAAATCTTCTATAATTATGGAAACCATTATGGAAGCAAAGAGCAGGATTGTGAGAATGTTGTTGGCTTCAGGAGCTAATCCCGACTATAAAAAGAAATTCGGAGATTATCAGTTCTATGAGGGCTACGCAACTAACTTCATAATGCTGACAAGATCGTGTACGGAAGCTGTAGTGGAATCAAGACTAGACATCGCATACTATATCTGGGAAGTCAATGGAAAACTTGACATTCCCCAAGGAGTAATCCGACGAATAAGGAGCGATGGGCCAGCAACAGAAGAGGCAAGAGTGGCATTCACTTTTGCAATAAGATACATCACCGAAATATTGCCTTCTCAAAGACTGAGTGTACTAGCTCATCAGAGAATGACGATTTTCTATGGTGTACGGCAAGAGGGTGCAGCCGAGTCTCTGAGGCTGAGGTTTGAACAAACCGTAGAAGGGATGGATATTCCGGACATCATGAAATCTTATTTCCTCTTCGACAACCACGATTTGGAACAACGAGGAGTGCTAAGAAGAGACATGTATTGAAGGAAAAATATCAATCATCATTAATCAAACCAAGTTTATGTCAATAACAATGACAAGAAAATCGAATATATGTTAAGAATCGAATGAAAATAGAACCGAAATAAATAATTGATTTATAGATTTATCCAAGAATTAGCTATGCTGAAGGTAGGAGGATCGGTATACATTGGAGCAGAGAGCCGATCAGATGTTAATATCTCCAATCTAGCCTAGATAAGTGGGATAAACAAGAAAGGACAAGAACGATCCAATTCAGACCAAAGTTAATGATCCCCGCTTCAGTGAGCAAATTTTAGGAAGAGTAGTAGGTAGGGCAGGTTAGGCCAAATAAGTAGAAAGGAAGAGAGAGTGGGCTGACTCTGCTACTTCAATAAAAAGGAAAAAGAAGGAGGCAAGTAGTTGAAAGTAATAATCACCATATTACGAACAGAAGTAGCAACTATAGCTTGCCTATTCCTTCCTTCCTTCTTTCTTCTTGCAGATTTAGAGAAGAAAGGAAACAAGGGGGATATTAGATAATGGTTAGTATACACAGGCTAGATAGCATGAGGGGAATGAGAAGGAAGATCATTAATCATGACAGTTGTATACTAGACCACCTCACTTGTGAGCAAAAGTCGACCATCAGTCCATTTGGCTGTGTTATCTTTAATAAATAAGGAAGGACAGCTATCATGGATTTGATCAGGGCGCATTGCAACTAGCTATCGATCAAGTAGGAGTTTTGAGCTACTTGCTGAGAGCGCTTTAAAACTTGTTTATAGGGTAATAGGTGGTTAGAAATGGTTAGGTAGCGTTTCGAAAAATAAACAAGTATCCAACGACAGAAATATGAAAATTAA
>JALZUF010000068.1 GCA_023301785.1 Alphaproteobacteria bacterium
CAACCGGCAATATTGCTATTCCTAACAATGCTTTGGTGAATACATCAGTTATTAACGAACGGACGGTGGAGTTAACTTTTCGAGCTGATAATTTAGATGGTCGGCAAGTTTTGTTTGAAGAAGGAGGTGGCACTAATGCTATTTCACTCTATTTAGATGATGAGAATTTGTACTTTGTAGCGCGTGATGCAGGTGATTTTGGTCCGTTTGACATTAGTATAGAGGTGGAAGCTGGTAAAACTTATCAGGCATCTTTCACCTTAAGTGCCAGTGATAATAGCTTTAAAGGTTACCTTAATGGTGAAGAGGTTGGTGCAGGCTTTATTAATCAAGGGATTTCGGCTCACAGTGGCGCAGTAGCTATAGGACGGAATGCAGGTGGCACGTTTTTCCACGATGGTGCAAATGGTGGTAATGGTGAGTATTTTCAGGGGCAAATTTCCGATTTTGCCTTATATAATTCCGCGTTGACTCAAGATGATTTAAGGGAGCGTTTTGATATCACACAATTAGCACAAGCCGATCAGTACAAACAAAATGTTCAAAATATTATAAATCAAGTTGATAGTTTAATTGAGGATTCTGGCTATAGAGGTGTGAATTTATTAAACAGTGATGATTTTAAGATTGAGCTAAATTCAAGCGGATCGTCTAGCTTATTAATTCAGGGTGAGGACTTAACCTCATCTGGTTTAGGTTTTACAAGTTTTGATTTTTCTAGCTTCGAAGGCATTGATGATGCGTTACTCAGTATCGATAGTGCTAATAATGAAGTTGAACGTTTTGCATCTGGATTGTCGAACGATTTAGGGTTGATTCAAAATAAACAAGATTTTTTAAGCAAGACCGCAAACACCTACAAAGCTGGTGCAGAAGATTTGACGCGCGCAGATTTAGACGAGGAGGGAGCAAAGATTTTGAGTTTGCAAGCAAAACGAGATATTCAGCAAGAAACTCTATCTTTAAGTACGCAAGGATCATCTATTGCTGATTTCCTATCTCGCAATCCTTTACTATAATGTATTAGGGAGTAAGATTTTTTAAAAATCAGTGCAGCGACCGCCTTTTTCCCAATCGCCATAACGGGTCGGATCTTTGCCTTCTTGCCCTCCATATTCCTCATTTTCACCATTAAGGCGGTTCGCACTATCTTTATGCTTTTTAATGTCCTCTTCGCGGTGAAGTGGCTCTTTTGGGGCGGGAGTGCTTTTAGGGCTTGGCTTTTTCTGATCCATGTTTAATATCCTTTTCTATGACTGAAGTATTAAAGCCTTTGCGCGAAAAAATCGACTCTATTGATGACCAATTGGTGAAAATCTTAATTGAACGTGAAAAAATCGTTCAAGAAGTAGCCGTTATTAAAGAAGAGCATGATATCCCTGTTGTGATTCCTGATCGTATTGAAAAAGTAATTGATCAAGCAGCCGCGCGCGCCGCAAAAATTGGTGGTAACGAGTATTATATTCGCCAAATTTATAAACGTATTATTGAACTTTCTTGCGAGCTTGAAAATCAATTAATTGATAAGGCGTAATTGATGTCTGAAGATAACGGTCTCCACACACGCCAAGTTGCTTTTCAAATTCTTGTCGAAGTTTTAGGTAAAAAAAATCCTCTTGATCAAACATTGGCGCGTCATAAAGAATTTAATATTCTTGAAGGCCGCGAAAGAAACCTGTGTCGTATGATAGTGGCAACTGTTTTACGTCGTAAGGGGCAAATGGATAGGCTTATTACGGCGGCGCAAGATAAGCCGCAAGAATTAAGGCCATCCTCAATTTATTATTTACTTTATATTGGTATTGCCCAACTTATTTTTATGGATGTGCCTGATCATGCCGCCGTTGATGTTACTGTGCGCTTAACCGAAGCGCAAAATATGGAGCGCCAAAAAGGTCTTATTAATGCTCTTTTGCGCCGTATTGGGCGCGAAGGAAAAGAAAAAGTTGAAAAACTAGATAGTGTCCAAACGAATGTACCAGCATGGCTTTTAGAAGTATGGGTAAAAGACTATGGCCTAACGGAAGCAGCCTTAATCGGTGAGTATTCATTATTAGAAGCGCCGACAGATATAACATTAAAAAACACTGCTCCTGAATGGACAGAAAAACTTGATGGTGACTTTTTGCCAACGGGTTCATTGCGACGCAAAGTTGGCGGCAGTGTTATTGACTTGCCTGGCTTTAATGAAGGTGAGTGGTGGGTACAAGACGCTTCTGCGGCTCTCCCTGGGAAGTTAATGGGGAATTTAAACGGTAAATTAGTCATTGATATGTGTGCGGCACCGGGCGGAAAGACATCACAGTTGGCGGCTCAAGGAGCGAATGTCATCGCGCTGGATCGTTCAGCAAAGCGTATGGAACGTTTGGCCGAAAATATGGGGCGCCTCGGTTTTGAGGATAGTGTTGAAATTGTTATCGGCGATGGTGCGCTTTGGGAAATTGCGGAACCTGTTGACGCCATTTTACTTGATGCCCCTTGCAGTGCAACAGGGACAATACGTCGCCATCCAGATGTCATGCACTTGAAATCTATTAAAGATATTGAGCGATTAGGTCAGCTTCAGGCGCGTCTCTTAGAAAATGCGGCAAAGATGCTTACAGAAAATGGTGTTTTAATCTACTGCACATGCTCTCTTCAAAAGTCTGAAGGTGAAGAACAAATTGCGCAGTTCTTAAATGATAATTCAAATTTCGAACGCCAACCAATTACGGTCGATGAAGTCGGCGGCTTATCTGATTTGATTTCAAAAGAGGGGGACCTTCGCATTCTCCCCCATCACCTAAAAGACAAAGGTGGCATGGATGGATTTTTCGTTTCGCGGTTGATAAAGAAAAATTAAGACATTAATTGCCCTGTGGATAGAATCTCTGTACTATAGATAGTATAAGGATTCTCCTTATGGTTTTCACCACTAAATTATTCAAGAATCGAGTCTGTTATGGCGAACGATATACGTATTGCACCCTCAATTTTATCTGCTGACTTTGGCCATTTACATGATGAAGTCGCTGCTATTGATCAGGCTGGGGCCGACTATATTCACATTGACGTCATGGATGGTCACTTTGTCCCTAACATCACTTTTGGTGCACCTGTGATGAAACATATTCGCAATGCTTCTAAGAAAATTTTTGATGTGCACTTGATGATTGCTCCTGTTGATCAATATTTACAAGATTTTGCCAATGCTGGTGCCGACATTATTACAATACATGCCGAAGCTGGACCGCATATCCACCGCAGCTTACAGCAAATCAGAAGTATGGGTAAAAAAGCAGGAATTGCCTTAAATCCTGCAACACCAACAGATTTTCTAGATTGCATCATTGATGATGTGGATCTGATTTTATGCATGACCGTAAACCCTGGTTTTGGCGGTCAAAGCTTCATACCTGTGATTGATAAGATCAAAGATATTCGCGGCCGTATCCAAGCTTCGGGTAATGATATTGATTTAGAAGTCGATGGTGGTATCACACCAGATACGGCGAAGGATGTTATCGCCGCTGGCGCAAATGTCTTGGTTGCTGGTACGTCTGTCTTCAAAGACGGGCCCGATAAATACGCTGAAAATATTCAAGCATTACGAGGGTAGGGTTTTTAAATAATGTCCTTACTTTTACTCCACGGATTGCAACAAGAAGTCGTAAAAACGGTTCGTACGCATGCGGGCCGTTTAACTTATAACTCGCCGCTCTATAATTGGAGCTTAGGCGGAACAGTTCCCGATAGAATATTATTTAGTCCCACTGATCTATGGGCAGGTGATGCCGATAGCGCGCGCTGGCTTATTCATTCTGGCGCCTTTAGCATCGAAGGAGACCGTTTAGAGCTTCATGATGCTAACTGGACACCTGATAATGTTGAAGATCACTGGATCAGCCACATGCATAGCTTTGAGTGGATTAGAGATCTACGTGCCTTAGGCGGCGACGCTGGACGTCGATCCGCGCGGGCAATGATTGAAAATTGGATTGATAACCACCAAGGGTGGAACGAGATCACATGGCGCTCAGACATAGTAGGTCGTCGTTTAGGGAATTGGTTGTCGGGATATGATTTCTTTGGTGAAAGCGCCAGTGAAGAATTCCAAGATATCTTTTTTGAAAGTGTCATGCGTCAACTGCGTCATTTATCTCGTGCTCTGCCTGGTATGCTGAATGGCTTACCTTTGTTATATGCAATAAAGGGTTTGGCTTACGGTGGTTTGGTATTTGAAGGGCGCGAAGCTTATCTGGAGCAAGCCTTAAATTTACTTGATGAGCAGATTGATAAACAAATTTTGAGCGATGGTGGGCATATTTCCCGCCAGCCACAACAGCTAATGGAATCTATCCGTATTTTAATTGATATACGGGCAGCTATTCGTCAGGGCGGTTATCCGGCTATCCCTAAAATTCAGCACGGTCTAGATCGCGCTGTGCCTGCACTTCGTTTCTTTAGGCATGGTGATGGTGCGTTTGCACTATTTAACAACACGCAAGAATCCACCGCTGATAAAATTAAAAATACAATTATGCAGGCCTCCAGCCGTGCAAGAACATTAAACACGTTACCGCATTCGGGTTATGAACGGATTAGTATGGGACGTTCTTTATTGTTGGTTGATGTGGGTAAGCCGCCAACATGGCCGCACGACAAGAACGCTCATATTGCACCACTATCGTTCGAATTTTCACATGGTCGTGAACGCGTATTCGTTAATTGTGGAACGCACCCAACTTGTCCGCAATGGCAAGATGCACTGCGTTCAACGCCTGCACACAATACCTTAATCGTTGACGACCGTAATATGTGTGACCTGAATAAAGATGGCTCAATGGGGCATCGTCCTAAATCTATTGTTGTTGATCGCGACGATAAAAAAGATCTTGTTCTTATGGATGCTTGTCACGATGGGTACGTTCCAATTAATGGCATTACGCACCGCCGCCGTTTTTATATGGCGGATAAAGGGCATGACTTCCGTGGTGAAGATAATCTAACCTGCGCAACAGGTCTCGTGACTGAACATAAAGTTGCTCTTCGCTTTCACTTGCACCCAAAGGTTATGGTATCTCTTATTAAGGGTGGTGAAGAAGCTCTGCTTCGTCTTAACAACGGAACAGGTTGGCGCTTTACGGTACAAGGTGGCTCATTGGAATTAGATAATAGTATCTATTTAGGCTCTGGCATTCGTCCCCGTAAAACCAAGCAGCTTGTCATACGCGGTCTTATGGATTCCGATCATGCTCAATTCAAGTGGGCGTTACAGCTAGAAAACTAAAAAAGAACATTAAAAGAACAAAAGTTCTTGCAATGCCACTGTATTCACGTTATGTTCTCATTACAAATAAGAAATGAGGACAAACATGGTTACTTTTATTATCAGCAGTTCATTTATGACTTACCTACTATATCGCTTAGTATAAAAGACGAGGGGCTTAATGGCTAAATCTTCAAAACAATATGCTTGCCAGTCTTGTGGCGCGGTCACATCCAAATGGTCGGGCAAATGCGAATCTTGCAATGAGTGGAATACTATTACGGAAGAAGTCGTTGAGGCATCCGCCCCAAAAGGCCTTGGGAATAAACGCAAGGGTAATTCACTTAATTTCGTTCCCCTTCAAGGTAAGATGGAAGAAAGAAAACCACGGCACGTCACAGGTTTAAAAGAGTTTGATCGCGTAACAGGTGGTGGATTAGTAAACGGTTCTGCCATTTTAATTGGTGGTGATCCAGGGATTGGTAAATCAACATTACTTTTACAAGCAGTTTGTAAACTCGCGTTATCAGGCAAGAAATGTGTTTATGTATCAGGCGAGGAGGCCGTTGATCAGGTACGCTTGCGTGCACAACGTCTTGGTCTTGATGCCGCACCAGTTGAGCTTGCCTCTGCGACCTCTGTACGTGATATTATTGCCAGTGTCGATGATGCGCAAAATGCGCCAGATATATTAGTCATCGATTCTATTCAAACTATGTATGTAGATACGGTTGAAAGCGCACCAGGTACGGTGACTCAGGTACGAACCTCGGCTCAAGAGTTAATCCGTGTAGCGAAACGCCGCGGTATTTGTATATTATTTGTTGGGCACGTTACGAAAGATGGTCAAATCGCTGGGCCGCGTGTTCTTGAACATCTCGTGGATGCCGTCCTGTATTTTGAAGGAGATCGTGGACATCAATTCCGTATTTTAAGGACAGTTAAAAACCGCTTTGGTCCGACAGATGAAATTGGAGTATTCGAAATGGCGCAGGAAGGTCTTGTCGAAGTGCCTAACCCGTCTGAGTTATTTCTGGCACAGCGCCAAGAGCATGTAGCCGGTAGTGCAGTTTTGGCTGGCCTTGAAGGAACACGCCCTGTTTTGGTAGAAGTGCAAGCACTTGTTGCGCCTTCAGCCTTAGGAAATCCGCGCCGCGCCGTCATTGGCTGGGATACCAATAGACTGGCAATGGTTCTGGCCGTCTTAGAGGCGCGCTGTGGTTTCACTTTATCCGATTGTGATATCTTTTTAAATATTGCAGGGGGAATTCGTATCTCTGAACCAGCCGCCGATTTGGCTGTTGCAGCGGCTTTAATCAGTTCACAAAGTGGGCAAGCCATTCAAGGAAACACGGTGTTTTTCGGTGAAGTTGGTTTATCAGGTGAAATACGCACCGTGTCCCAACCAGACCTTAGAACAAAGGAAGCGGCGAAGCTTGGCTTTGGTCGAGCTATGATTCCAGCACCGCCAAAGCGTAAAAAAGACCAGATGAAAAAAAATGAGCCAAACATAAAAGTTGAGCAAATTGACCATCTTGATGACCTCATCGGCCTGTTATCTCAAAACCAAAATCAAAAGTCTCAAGCGGCTTAACTTAAAAGCTTGTAATATTTATCTAAATTCCTTAAATATAGCTCATGATTATTGATATTGTCGTCGCTGCGGTTGTCATAATTTCCGCCATTATTTCTTTCTTTCGTGGATTTATTCGCGAGGTTCTCACTATTGCTGGTGTTGTCGCTGGATTCTTTGCGGCGATCTTCTTTGGTCCAAAGTTATCACCTGTATTTGATAAATGGCTAGATGTTGATCTTGAAGCAGAAGAAATAGATAAGTTGTTCGGCATTGTTCCAATGAATATTGTCTCCGACGTATTGGCCTATGCGGCTATTTTCATTTTCGTTGTTATTATAGTCTCAGTCATCAGTCACTTTACTTCCGGGGCTGCGAAGGCCATGGGCCTTGGGCCAATAGACCGCACATTGGGTGTTGTTTTTGGTATTATCCGCTCGGTCCTATTATTAAGTCTACTATACCTTCCATTCCATTTATTAATGGAACCAGATACAAAGCAAGAATATTTCAGCGACAGTAAAACGCATTATTACATTGAAAAGACATCTGTCATGCTTGCAAAATTTCTACCATCTTCTGATGAAATTGAAGATGGGCTAGAAGAAAAAGAAACAAACATTAAAGACAAACTCATGGAAAATGATTTTTTAAAAGATAAAGATAAAGATAAA
>JALZUF010000069.1 GCA_023301785.1 Alphaproteobacteria bacterium
GATGAAACAATTTTTACGGAGCGATTAGGAAAAGAAGCAGACGATGCCTATATGCTTCGTATGAAAGAAGTGAAAACAAATTATTCTTTTAAAATTTTAATCCAAGAGGGTGATGAAAATTTCGTGGCCTCTAATTATGCGGAATATCGCTGGATTCCAAAAGAACAATTCCATTCGGTCCCTTTTTACGTCTTTGGCGATAATTTGGCATTTTTGATTTTTGATGAACAAACTACAATACATCTGATTAGAAACGCTGAAATTTCTTCGGCACAACGAACTCAATTTAATTTATCATGGGAAGGGGCAAAGCCAGTTAATGCTTAATACACTTCCACGTTTTGAAATTAAAGGTGAATTCGAGCTCGATACTTATGCTTGGTTTACCAAAAGACTTCACGGACATATGGGCCGCTGGCAATATATGGAACCACAGAGTCAAGGTGACGCTGTCTGTGGTGCTATGCTTTGGGACGTATGGGAGAAAGAAGCCTCGCAAGGCGATAATATGCTAAAAAGGCAAAGTGATATTATTGAATCTTCTCTTCATGAAATGCACGCTTTAATACAATCTCATAACTGCGTGATTGATCTAGGGCCAGGTGGATTAAGCGCAGTAGAAAGAAATACACTTCCATTTATAAATAATGATATTGAAAAATATATAGCGATTGATATTTGCAAAGATGCTGCAATCAACGCGCAGAAATATATTGAAAAAAAATCACAAGTTAAATCACTCGGTATTCATAATGATTTTTTTGAAATACATTCTGCGTTAACAGAAAATACGAATGCAGTTGCTCTTATGATGGGAGGAACAGTTGGTAATTTTGAAGCTATACCAAATACATCAAACCCGATTCAATTAATGTCTGAACGTTTAAAAAAATTGGGTAACGCATTACCTAAAAATACTATCTCTTTTATTGGATTAGAGGCCACTCAAAACTCACAAATTTTATATGATAGTTATGATTATGAAAGCCACGCCGCTTATGAAATCAATGTGATGCACGCGATTAAGCGTGACTTATTGCAAGAGGAAGATGGCTTTGATCCTTATGCTTGGAAATATTCAATGCAATGGTATCCAGAGGCACATCAATTTTGCCACATCGCTGAATCAACAGCGCTACAGCGTTTTTCAATGTATGGAGAAGATTTCCGCTTTGCGAAGGGTGATCAACTGGTCATTGATAATTCGTTTAAATTCCCAGTGTTGTCCATGCAGCGCGCCGCACAATTAGCAGGCGCAGAATACCTAAAACCATTTTCAGACAGCGATGGGCGTATGGTTATTCACGCCATACGCTTTTGCTAATTTTATTGAAATTATAAAGTGAAGATTATCTTGCTGCTGAAGCCACGCGCGTTACGCCATTCTTTGGCATTGTGTGCAACCACCAAGCTTCTTGATTAATAGAGAAGATAGGCTTGTAATGAGAAACACGATCTGCTTTCACGGCTGTTTTAATTTGATTGTCTAACAACATTGGACCTTGGTCTGTGTAAACAATTAAAACGGCATGTGGAATATTCTTTTGTAGGTCTTGCACAATCGCAATACGTAGACGATTTTCTGGAACACCTAACGCTCTTAGCGCTGTGTATTTTGCAATCGCGAAATCTTCACAATCACCGCCACGTTTCATAAATTCTACCGGTGTCGCCCAATAATCAGTCTTACCGTAATTCTTACTATCTGTGACATAGCGTTTCTGATTCATCATACTGTTGACGGCTGTTGCCATCTTCGGCAATGACATACCCTTAAGCGCGGCAATGTCACTTCTAAATTTTTGCATTTCTGCGCCGCCTTGGTTTGAATTCAAAGACGCATTAAATCGATCAAACATTCCTGTCCATTTATCAAAAGCTTTTAGAGATGTTGAACGTTTTTCAACAGCGCCAAAAAGTTTCGGATGGTATGCCGCTTTTTGGAAGGAAGCTTGGACGAGCGATATGCGCGCTGTAGCATCTTGCAGTTGTCCTGCCCGCACTTGTTTTGCAAATCCCATAGAGGCAATTGAAATAAATACGGCCACACTTGCTGTCATACAACGAAGGGCGACCTGTTCAAATAATGTCCGTCTGATTTTACCGCGTGATACAATATTGGATTCTACGAGGATTGTACCAAGGGGTCTGCTTTGAGATTTAGAGGCCTCCAAGGCCGCTTTTAGATCATGCGGCGTTAACGCGCCATTCAATATAAGGAGCTCCCCTAAACGGTTTTTACGAAACCTTGCCTGAAGCTGTGAGAAAACACCTTTGTTATTTTTATGATCTGCTGTCATATTGACCCCTGAACTAACTTTTAAAATTAAACCCTTAGACTATTAAGTATGAACGCTAAAGATTACCTATTTACTAATATTTTCAATAATTTTATGTATTTTTAGGTTAACAAAAGGTTAAAACACGCTATGGTATGACCTGTAAGCAGTTGAATTATAAAGAAATATGAAAAAATGCAAAATTTGATCGATAAAATAAATATGGCAAAAGTGCTTTTAATAGGTGACATAATGCTGGATCGTTTTATCTATGGCGCGGTTAATCGTATCTCCCCAGAAGGGCCAATTCCCGTATTGGCCATCGAAAAAGAAACGCAGATGCTCGGCGGGGCGGGAAATGTTTTGGCCAATATACTGGGATTAGGGGCAAAAGCAGACATTATTTCGATTATTGGTGATGATGAAGCAGGCACAACGATTAAGCAGATCATAACAAGCCAAGGTGGAAACCCTGACAATCTTATTATTGATACAAATATTCCAACAATATTAAAGACGCGTTATATCGCACAGAACCAACAACTCTTGCGCGTTGATCATGAAAAAATAAAAACGCTGGATGCTGAGATTGAAAAAGAAATTCTGTCTCGCGCTCAAAAATTAATGAGTGGCGTAAATATTTTGGTGATCTCTGACTATAATAAAGGCGTCATCAGTGAGTCTTTAGCAACTTCGCTTGTCGCGATGGCAAAAGAAAATAACGTGACTGTTATTGTTGATACAAAAGAAACAGATTTAACACGCTTTAAAGGCGCGGACATTATTACACCTAATAAAAAAGAACTTTGCGCTTTAACAAATAATACGTCCTTACCATTAGACACTAATGTTGAAGATGCTGCGAATGGCTTATTGGAGCAATATGATTTAAACGCCGTCATTGCAACGCGTTCAGAAGAAGGCATTACTGTTGTTGAAAAAGACAAGCCCGCTATCCACCTACCCACGCAGGCTTCAGAGGTATATGATGTTTCTGGTGCGGGTGATACGGTTGTTGCAACGATCGCCGCTATTTTGGGTGCGGGCGGTGATTTAAAACAAGCAGCGCAACTTTCAAACGTTAGCGCGGGTCTTGTCGTTGCAAAAATTGGAACGGCAATTATCACGAAACAAGAACTGGAAGCGGCACTTCAAAAACAAAATACAACATCTTTTATTTCTCCAATTTTGGAATGGGATGGTGCGGCAAAACAAATTAAAGAATGGCAAGCGCAAGGTTTGACCGTTGGTATGACGGGAGGGTGCTTTGACATTATCCACTATGGACACGTTAATTACCTTGCCCGTGCACGTGAAAAATGCGATTGCCTCATCATGGCGCTTAATCATGATAAGTCTGTCAAAAT
>JALZUF010000070.1 GCA_023301785.1 Alphaproteobacteria bacterium
TATGGTGTGATGCATCCAGATAAAATCAACCAGCGGTATCGCCGCGTTTATAATCGCCTCCAGCGCTTGCTTACCCTGCCCATTCACCAAACTATCAGGATCTTGTCCATCAGGAAGAAACGCAAATCGCGCACTATGATCGGGTTTTAATAAGGGTAACATACGGTCGCACGCCCGCGCCGCCGCACGTCGCCCTGCTTCATCACCATCAAAACATAGAATAGGCACTTTGCGGGATTCTGGAATAATCTTCCAAAGCACCATGATTTGCTCTTCCGTTAACGCCGTCCCCAATGGCGCCATCGCCCCAGGGAAGCCCGCCTTGACACAAGCCATCACATCGACATAACCCTCAACCACAACCAACGGATGGTTATCAACCGCCGCCTGCCTCGCCCGCGCCTCACCATAAAGCATACCACCCTTGTGGAATAACGGCGTATCGGAGGAGTTCATATATTTCGCTGGCGTGTAATCTCCACGATCTGGCGGTCTTAAGTGGTCGGGTAATATTCGTCCCCCAAATGCTACAACGCGCCCACGCCGATCAGACACAGGAAACATAATCCGCTCCCGAAAGAACGCATAAGGCTCACGCCCCTCTTTCCCTGCTCGTATAACGCCCGCCTCAATCATCTGCGCGTCTGTATATTCCAGCGCCAACATCGCCTTACGCACCGCCTGTCGATCCGCAGGCGCAAACCCAACGCGGAAACTATTCAATTCCTCTTCACTCATCCCTCGATCAAGAACATAACGATACGCTTCTTGATTGGTCGGATCACGCAACTGCGCCTCCATCCAGCGCGTTGCGTCCTCCATCAACGAATAAAGGCTCTTTTCTTCTTTGGCTTTTTGAATAGCTTGCGGCGATTGCTTCGGCACTTCCATGTTGGCCTCGCCCGCCAACTCCTCAACCGCTTCAATAAACGATCTGTTATCATGCTGGGTTACAAACCCAATCGCATCGCCATGCGCCCCACACCCAAAGCAATGATAGAATTGCTTATCATCATTCACATAGAAAGATGGTGTTTTCTCATTATGAAACGGACAACAGCCCTTAAACTCACGCCCAGCGCGCGTCAATCGAACCTTCCGTCCAATAATATCAGACAGCGTCAGCCGATTACGCAGCTCTTCCATAAAACGTGGTGAAATACTCATGTGATTATATTTAACGCGCTTTATAGAATATGCCACACAAATTATATTGACATAACAAATAACCAGTCTATATATTTATGCCATGCCTAGTAAACCTAAATTTTTAGTCTTCCACGATCATGGAGAGATCGCGCCACACGTTGAAGAATGCGTCTTTGTTTTCACAATCGCGATGGAACACGACAACAGAGTATACACGTCAACAAGATTAAAAGACGGCACCCACCCACCAGATAAATTATGCTTAGACGATCATGAAGAGCGCGCCATTGCAGGTGGTTTTGAAGGGCATTACCTTACGCATCCTCAAATAATAATTCCTGATTATCACGGCCCACAAAATTACAATGCCAATAAATTTACGTATGCCTGCACAGGGTTCATGAATGTTGAGGATGCATGCGCCGCCTTCCCTAATGCCGACTGTATCGTAGCCGAAAACGTAAACGAACTTACAAAATTATACAGCGATTTCATCATGGAACGTAAAAGAGAAATGGTCGCTGGCTACAGAGCGCACCCCGCCGCCCCTCAACTTCAAATGTAATAACCTTTATTGAGCAATCTTCTGCTTAACCGCATACTCAATCATTGCCGCGCCGACATCTATGCCTGTTACGTCCATGCGGCGTCCACCTGCAAAATCGGGTGAGACATTGATCTCTAAAATCAACGGCCCATCATCTGAGCGGATTAAATCCACCCCTGCTATATTCAATCCAATGGCTTTGGTTGCATTCAGCACAACGTCGCGCTCTTCATCAGAAATCTCTTCTTTAAATGCACACCCGCCCAAACCTATATTGGCGCGGAAATCACCATCTTGTGATTCACGGCGGACAGAGGCCACAACCTCATCACCAATCACAACACAGCGCAGATCAACCCCAGACGACTCTTTAATAAATTTCTGAACAATAATTTGCGCGTTAAACGCCTTCAGCGTCCCTATGATATTCTCAGCCTCCTTGAAGTCCTCAACAAGGAAAACACCTGTTCCTTGCGTGCCTTCAATCAACTTAATCACAAACGGCCCACCGCCAAAGCTTTCAACAATAACCTTCAAATCATCAAAGGACTCCGCCAACCCCGTTTCAGGAAACGGAACCTTATGCGCCATCAACATTTGCAAACAACGAAGCTTGTCCCGCCCCAGTTCAATCGCTTGGTCTGTATCCGTGCAAAACACACCCATCGCCTGAAATTGGCGCAAGATTGCTAAGCCGTAATCAGTATAAGAAACATCAAGGCGTGGAATGATAATATCAAATGATTGACTAATATCCTCACCATCATAATAAACCGCAGGATTGCTCAAAGCGGCCTTAATCGAGCATTGCATCAACTCCAGCGCAACCGCTTCATGCCCCTGCTCCTTAGCGGCTTCAATGAATCGCGCATCTTCCGCGATTTGTCCCGTCGTTAATATCCCAATACGCATAGTCAGTAATTCTTAGCTCGCCAACTTTGCTTTAACCGCACCGCCCGCTTTAGCCATATCTAATTGACCCGCATAGCGTGTTTTAAGCTCGTTCATGACTTTACCCATATCTTTGATATTGGTTGCACTCACATCGGCAATGATTGTATCAATCGCCGCGCTTGTTTCATCTTCGCCCATTTGTTGTGGCAAGAAACGCTCAATCACTTTGATTTCTTCTTCTTCACGTTCCGCCAACTCTGGACGACCGTTATCAGTATAAGTCTTTGAGCTTTCCTGACGTTGCTTAATCATAGATTGCATCATGGATAATATTTCTGCATCTGGAATGCCATCATCATTCCCATTTCCACGCGCCGCAATATCGCGATCCTTCATGGCCGCGGTAATTAATCGGATCGTAGACATCGCCACTTGATCCTTCTTTTGCATCGCTTCTTTTAAAGCTGTGGTAAACTCTGCTCTTATACTCATTTTATACTTCCAATTCTTATCAAACTAATCTAATACAATGTTTTCCAGTAACACTATTTATTTAAAGACTTACTGGAGATATCTCAATGGCTCAAGATGCCACCGCAAATCACAAGAAACAATCTACATCCAATCCCCCTATTGATGCAAGTGCTGTCGTCATTTTTGCTGATGGAACAACCATTTACGGTAAAGGGCTCGGCGCGGAGACAACTGCCGTGGGTGAGATTTGCTTCAACACATCCCTAACTGGATACCAAGAAATCTTAACCGACCCCTCTTATGCAGGCGAGATCGTGACCTTCACTTTCCCTCATATTGGTAATATCGGCACCAACCCAGAAGACATTGAACACCAAACACCTTTCGCCCGTGGCGCGATCATGCGCGAAGACATCACAACCGAAGCCAGCTGGCGCGCCAATAGTCACTTTAACGACTGGCTCAAGGCTAACAACTTGGCTGGTATCTGCGGTCTCGACACACGTGCCCTCACACGCTATATCCGTGACAATGGCGCACCAAACGCGGTCATCTGCCACCAAGCAGACGGTAAATTCGATTTAGACGCCCTGAAGAAACAAGCC
>JALZUF010000071.1 GCA_023301785.1 Alphaproteobacteria bacterium
TTTCTTTCTTTAGATAATTGCGTCATTTATTAGAAGTACATTATCGTCAATTAAATCCTGAGCCGTTACGGCGTTATCAAGATCGGCTAATACACGCGCTCTATCAACAAAGCTAGCACCATTATCGGCGCCATCAGCATCAATTTGAATGTCAAACCTTGACCCAGCGTGAAGGAGTTGAACGTAGTCGGCGATGTTGTCTGTTGAGCTGTCATAGTCTGTAAGTAAGTCTGTGATATTAATTTTATCGTGGTAAACATTAAAATTATAGATACGATCCATACTGTCTTCATTAGATGTAAAGCCAAATGTATCTTTTTGTTGGTTTGTTCCACCATACATAAAATCTAAACCTGATCCGCCTATCATTGTTGTTTCACTGTCGTCGCTATATAGGCGGTCGCTACCTGAACCACCCCATAATACGTCAACACCTAGACCAGACCATATTTTATCATCGCCACCTTCACCGTATAAGGTATCACTATGGCCTAAGCCGTAAATAAGATCGTTGCCTTCACCGCCATAAACAATGTCGTCGCCGTTATGACCATATAATTTATCATCGCCGCCATATCCATAGATCAAATCATCACCATCAATTAAACCAAAGCGGCTGTAGCCACCACGTATTGTATTGTTATTATCATCACCAACAAGAACGTCTTCGTAAACAGAGCCGATAATATCTTCTAAATCTAAGATTGTTGTGACATTATTATCGCCATCAGTCGCTATACCATTTAATAAGTTAACGTTCATACCAATTTGCGTGTTGTGTGTGTAATCACGCCACCATGCCTTATCAACACCGCCACCAGCATCAAGCAATCCTGTGCCCCCTGTCATTCTGAATGTATCATTTCCTGAGTTACCGTAGAGTGTATCTCCAGAATCGCCGTAGAGCGTATCGGCACCACCGCCACCATAGAGTACGTCTTGACCTAAGCCGCCACGAAGGTCATCGTTTCCGGCGCCGCCATAGAGCGTATCATTTCCTGCACCACCTTGAATAAAATCATCACCGCTTAAGCCTTCTAAGATATCATCGCTTGAGTTGCTGCCAATAATTGTATCTGCATAACTTGAACCTACTACAGCTTCGATATTTGTTAGAGTATCTGTAAATCCCCAACCATCTGTTGCTGTGCCAGCGTGGAGGCTGACCATTACGCCAGCAAGGGCTGCGCTATAGTTAACGCGGTCGATTCCTGATCCCCCATCATATAAATCTTCACCTTCACTAGTGTAGAGTTCATCATCACCATCAAGGCCATAAAAAAAATCATTCGCCGTGGTACCATTTAAGATATCATTATTTGTAGTTCCTGTAATTGTTGACATGTTTGTATCCCTTATATTTTAAATTTTCGATATATAAAATATGGATGCAGAAGGGGTTTTAAAAAATACTTTTATGATTTTTTATATAGGGTTTCTATGTATGGAATACATATGTATGTTTTTTTTTATAAATGATATTTGATTGTAATGAAGAATATAAAAAAACCAGCGAGGTTATCGCTGGTTTTTCGTTATTCGTTTTGCCGTCCCATATTATCCTAAACCGTGAACCGGTAATCTTATCCCGCCATAAGAAGGAGGAGGGATAAGAAGTATTATTAGAATAATCGTAGAACTGATTGTTGTGACTGTGCAGCCAATGACAATGATGTTGTTCCCAACGCTTGTCTCGTCTGAAGGGACAATAGGTTTGCGCCTTCTTCATTTTGGTCTGCAACAACAAGATCATCTGCACCAGATTGTAGTGTGTTGATTGTTTGCTCAGTAAAATCACGACGGAATTGAACGATAGATAGATCATTGGCAATAGATTGACCAAAGTTTCTAACATCTCCGATTGATTCACGGATGCTATCAATGGCTTGTTGCACATTGTTTGCGTTCGTAAAGTCACCTTCTTCAATACCAAGACCAAGTGATGTAAAGTCAACGCCTTCTGTCGTCAGTGTGTTACTACGATCTTCATTGAAGAACGTTGTAAGATCATCACCAGAAAGAAGGTTAACACCACGGTAGTTTGAGTCTTCAACTAACTGATCGATTTGATCACGTACGTTGTTGAAATCTTCTTCAAACTGATCCACGTCTGGGTTAACACCGTCAAATGTGAATTGCTCACTGGCTTCGTTACCTGCACCAGCGCCAACTGCTTGAGCTGCTAGTCCACCAAAACCGAAGTTTGATGTTGCACCCGCTGCAGAAGAGAACTGAAGTTCAACTTGACCAACTGATTGAGCAAATTCAAGCTCAATACGACCTGTATCAGTGTTGAAAGAAGCTTCAACGCCTTCTGGGCCTTCGTTGTTAATACGGTCAACCACATCTTGAATAGTGTCTGTATCCGCATTAAGAGCTGTTGGAAGTGTTGTTGTTGTTCCATCAATAGTAAGTTCCAATGAAACATCTTCACCAGCGCCAAGGAAGCCAGCATCAACTAAAAGAGCACTTGCTTCAAACTCGCCATTTGCAGCTACTGGAGCAGCAGAAGCGGCAGAGATCAATGTGTTTCCAGCAACAGCTGTACCACCTGGAGTGAAGCCACCAGCACCGTCATCTTCAACACCAACGATAGTATCAAGACCAAGGGCCGCAAAACCAGCCGCAGACAATTCACCACCAGCTGCACCAGCAGAAGATAGACGAATTGAAGCATTTTCGTTTAGTGAAGCAATTTCAAGTTGACCAGAATCTGTGACACGTGCACGAACAACATCAGCCAAGTTACCTGCGTCTGCGTTAATAGCAGAAACAACATCATCAACATTTTCACCAGCGTTAATTACGATGTTCAATGTTGCTGCTGTGCCGTCTTCTTGGATAACATCTACAGTAAATTGATCACCAGCGTTGATAACACCGCCACCCTCAATATTAGTAAGGTCAGGTGTTGTTGTAAGATCAACGTTACCACGTGCTCTTGTGAAGCCTTCAGAAGAACGGATTTCAGCTTGCGCTTCAATCGCGATAGATTCAGCTTGATCAAGAAGTTGTGATAGGCTTTCAGTACCTGTGTTTGCTTGTTCAATAGTACGGATCGATTGACCAATACCATCAAGAAGTCTTGTTAAGTCACTTGCACGGTTGTTTAAAGATTTAGCCGTGAAAAAGTTTTGTGGATTGTCCAAAGCAGAATTAACTTTAAGACCCGTCGCTAAACGCAACTGAGTCGTATCGATATTTCTCTGAGTGCTTTGAAGTGATAATAGATTGTTCCGCAATGCTGCGGATAGTACGATATCTCCTGACATCTTATTTCTCCTTTACTAGGTTAATATTTTGCATACTGCAATTCGTTCCAATACTTGTTACGAACCCTTCTATAATAACGCGTTAATTCTTAACATCTCCTTAATATAGAATAGATTCTGCTTAAAAATCAGAACAAAAATGTTTGAAAGTTTCCGAACGGCACCTTTGCATTTATTACTCTACACGATTTATCCAGTAATTATAAGGATTTATTATAAAAATAGGGCATTTTTTGCCTGTCGTTAGTTACATATATAAGTGTGGGTAATAATGGAATGTTAATATATTAACCTTATAATTAATGTTGAAGCATGGGGGATTTACATGGATATCAACGAAGGTCAAGTTAAAGACGATCAAAAAGTTAGTGCGGATGCAGAGATGCTCGTATTAAGCGATATTGAAATTATAGTCGAAGATCTTTTGGTGAATTCTAATTATGTTTCCCCAAAGCCAGATACAACAATGTCACCAATTTTGGGAGATGCTGTTGAAGAAATTCAAAATCTTGATGTTTCTCCTCTTAATGTAACTATGCTACCGAGTGCGCAAAGCTTCCAACTTTTTAATTTAGTTGGCTCAACATATTCTGGTCAGTCTATTTCTGGGGCCATTGAAAACTTCGGTACATATATTTTTGATAGTGTCCTGAGCGGCCTTAACGCTGGCGCTAGTAATTATATGTTTCAAAATACAACCAGTGTTTACAGCGCAGGTTTCACTTCAAATTTTTTCAACTCTAATCAAACCATTTTACCAGTGGTGATTGAGGGCGGGAGTCAAAACGATGTTTTGATTGGGAATTCTAAAGATAATATTATACGTGGAAATAGCGTGAGCGCATCGCCGCCGTTAAGCGCTTCTATTATAATAGACAATCCAACATTAGATGGCACTGACTTCTTTGGCTCATCTATGGCGCAAGTTGGGGATCTTTTGCTTGTTGGTGCTCATAGAGAAGATACGGGCGCTTCAGAAACAGGAACAGTTTACCTATATGACATTTCCGATGGAACATTACTGAGAACGTTCAATAACCCTACGGCACAGGCGCAGGGAGAATTTGGACGTAATGTTTCTATGAATGAGAATTATATTTTGATTAACGCCCCTGGTGATGACACTGGGGCATCAAAGTCTGGGGTTTCCTATATCTATGATGTCTCCACGGGAGCTTTATTACATACTTTAGTAAATCCGATACCTTCAGTAAATGATCGCTTTGGTTATTTTTCTGCCATTGATGATAATTACACTGTTATTACATCTCCTTTTGATAATGGAGTCTCGAATGTTTCTAACATGGGCACCATGCATATATATGACACAGCGACAGGTGCGTTGTTGCGTACTATTGAAAACCCAGAGCCAGGCATTAATGACTTGTTTGGTTTAAATGTCGCTTTAGAGGGTGATTATATTGCCGTGGGCGCGCGTGATGATGATGCGGGTGCCGTAGATGCGGGAACAGTTTATATTTATAGTGCATCGACAGGAACGCTTCTTCACACAATTAATAATCCTACACCAGAGGTTGGCGATACTTTTGGGCGACGTGTTGACATTGATGGTACTAATTTAATTATTGCGGCACGAGATGATAACACTGGCGCGGATAGCGCGGGAACGGCTTATATCTATGATATTACGACGGGAACATTATTGCAGACAATTAATAATCCTACACCAGCAGTAGACGATAAGTTTGCGGAAGAGGTTGATATCAGTGGTGATTATGCCGTTATCACTGCCGAAGAGAGTGACACAGGCGCTGTGGATGCTGGCGCTGTTTATCTTTATCAAGTTTCAACAGGTAAATTATTATTTACATTAAATAACCCATCACCCGAAACTTTAGATAGGTTTGGATGGGAGGCTTCTATTGATGGCAATAGGTTGACTGTTGCATCGCAATTAGATGAAAACGGTGGCGCAGATGCAGGCGCAATTTACACTTATATAATTAATTTTGATGATGCGGATACACTATATGGTGGAACAGGGAATGATACGCTTTATGGTTTAGAAGGTGCGGATATTTTACATGGCGGCGCAGGCGCAGATATTTTATTCGGTGGTGCCAATTCAGATCGTTTTGTTTTCGAAGGGGCGACAACTTTTGATGGTGTTGATCGTATCGAAGATTTTAATGTGGGCGAGGAAGATGTTCTTGATATCAGTGATGTGTTAGTTGGTTATGACCCATTAACGGATAGTATTTCAGATTTTGCGCGTTTTGTTGATAATGGTGCAGATACAGTATTAGAAGTTGATATTGATGGCACAGTCGGTGGTGTTAATTTTCAAGCGGTCGCGCTTATTGTTGGCGGCGCTGGGCTGGATTCTACAACGCTGGAAGCTTCTGGTCAGCTTGACGCAATCATATAACCACATACTTATTGACATATTAATAGCGAACTGTTTAGTTTAAACCTCTTTAAAATGGGAGGTTTTAATGGCGAATATAGATCACGACACAAACGTCGTAACTTTTAGTAATAAATATGGCATATGCACAGATGTTGCCCCAGAAATGGGAACAGCCCAAGAAGGGGCAGATTTGTTCCAAGGGCCTAATCCTCCTTATGGACGTGGTGGCGGAACGCCAGCGGCAAGATATCTAAATCAGCAAATTCTACAACATGTACTTAAGACGAATGTAACAGAAGGGGCTTTTGCTCCTATTATTGTGACATGTCCTAATGGGCAATCAGCCAACCAGCTTGCGTTTAGAGGCTTGTATGGTGGTGACCTCTTAGCTTCCAACGATATTTTCGGCACAACGAATGCTGCTATAGCTGCTTATAGTCGGTTTGGTGGTAACGTCGCGAGGGTTTCGGCGACGGATACGGCAGGGTGGTTAGATCGTATGAATGGGAGTAAACCACCTACGGCCTTGTTTGCGGAGCTTCCCTCAAATCCATTAGCACGCGTTCCAGATTTAGACGCTTTAAGTGATGACGCAAAAGAAAACGGTATCACCCGTATCTTCGATATTACGTTAGCCTTGGGTTTTTCTAAATTAGATATTTTAAAATATGCGGATGTCGTGACGATGTCATTGAGTAAGCAGGGCGGCGGCGGTCAAAATCTGTATATGGGCGGCGCTGTTGCGACGGTGAGGGATGCTGTAACGCAAGAGCAGGCGCATCGTTTATCTGAACTTCCTCATTATTTTAATAATGCTAACGGCGAGTTGGTAATTCCTGAAAATCCGTTAGGGGCACTTATTAACAAAATTGGTATGACTGAAGGTGGGAATTCAATTGTCCCTGTTGTTGCTATTGATATAGGTGACTCTATGGAAGAGCTTGAGGCACGTGTGGCACAAATGTGTGAAAACGCCAGAATGGTTGCTGAAATTTTAGAGGCGCATCCTAAAAAGGTGGAACGTGTTCAGCTGGCTGGATATAAAACCGATCCAGAAAATGATGAACGCTTTAGAGAATATTTAGGGCCAAATGCTTTCATGCTTTCGTTCGATGTATTAGGTGAATTTAAAAACGCTGGAGATTATATTAACGCGGGTGAGCATTCACATTCTGTTCAATTAGGACAAAAACAAACAGCCGTCTCAGTTCCTGCCCAAAGTACGCAACGTCAAAAACCAAAAGACCAAAGGGAAGCGATGGGTGTTAATGACAATACTGTTCGTTTTTCAACTGGCTGTGAAGATCCGAATGTTCTGGAACGACAAGTCGTAAGCGCATTGCAACTTATTAGATAAAAAAACCCTGGACGGCTTTTCGATTTCTCGAAGGGGGGCTGTCCAGGGCGCTTTATTGCTAAGAGGTCTAGTTAAGAGATATTCTATCTCAGTCTTAGCAAATCTTCTGTCATCTGATCGACGGTTGTGACCACTTTGGTATTCGCAGAGTAGGCACGCTGCGTAATAATCAATTTGGTGAACTCGTCAGCCAGATCCACGTTTGATTGTTCAATGGAGGCTGTTTCTAAGAAACCTGCTTGCGATACGCCTGCTTCCTGCAGTAATGGTGTTCCTGACTCCGCGCTTTCTACATACGATGTCGCAGAAATCTCTTGCAAGTTCGTGGCACTAGGGAATGTCACGATAGGTAATTTATAAAGTCTAGAGAGTGTTCCGTTTGAGAAACGTGCATTCACGAAACCTTCACGGTCAATTTCTAGTCCTGTCTTAAGTCCAAGCTCAGCACCGTTTTGCGACGCAACGCTTACGTTGTACAAGCCAGAGAATTGTGTGTGACCGTCAATGTTAATATTGATGTCTTGTGTTTCAGAGCCATTGCCCCAATCTACGTTACGCAATTCAATGTCTGTGTTTCCGTCCAAGTCAGCTTGAGCGTTTAACGAGCCATCTCTGTTAAAGTTGATGAAACCTTGTGACAATGGTTCAGCACCATTTGGTCCAACAACATTTACTTGCCACCAACCACGTGAGTTATAGGCACTTGAGATTGGGAATGTGTAAGGGTCATTCGCTAGGTCTGGATATACAGGGCTGTCGAATGGAGGGACGGCAATGTTATCTGCTGGAAGCGCACCACTTGGTGTTACTGTTGCACCACTTACGATACCTAAGTCATCAAGGATAGTACTAGCACCATCGTTTGTTACTGTTAGGTCAACTGTTGGGTCGATTGCAGCAATAACAAGTTGTCCGTCTGGGTTTAGGAAGCCTTCAATAAGACCGCCACCGCCTGCGTTGTTAATGCCTTCAAGGATATCGTTTAATGTTGTTACGTCATCAACTGATCCACCGATAGGAACACTAACTGTTGTCGCACCACCATTGATAGACACAGTGAAAGAGTCACCTGTTGCAATTGAAAGAGGGGCATCACTTAAGATGTCTGCTTCTTCCAAATCATCAACGGCAGAAACTTGAACAGCTTGTGGGCCATTAATTTTGATGTACTCAAAAGTAACGTCTTGCGGCGCACCAAGTGAGTCATAAACACGCAATGTTCTTGAGTAATCTAAGTTTTGCGTAGGGAAAGGTACAACTTGCTCGTCTGGAAGGACGGCAGCGTAATCAACTTGTCTAGACACTTCGTCTGCGTTCA
>JALZUF010000072.1 GCA_023301785.1 Alphaproteobacteria bacterium
ACCGAACCTAAAGTAAAAGCCGCAGAACTTCTTATTGATAATTGTTGTTCTGAGAAAATTTTCTTTTGTAACTCTGGTGCAGAAGCGATTGAAGGAGCGTTGAAACTGGCACGTGCTTGGGCGCATTATAATAAAAGCGAAGACTGTAAAGAAATCATCGCCTTCCGCAACTCATTCCACGGCAGAACCTATGGCGCCGTTAGCTGTACTGAGAAATCATTGCACCAACATCAATTCGGCCCTTACCTTCCAGGTATCCACTTTGCTGATTACAATGATCTAGAATCCGTTAAGGCGCTTATCTCTGACAAAACCTGCGCCGTTATTGTTGAACCCGTTCAAGGCGAAGGTGGCCTAACCGCTGGCTCAAAAGAATTTTTTGAAGGCCTGCAAAAGCTTTGCAACGATAATAAAGTGCTTCTTATCTCCGACGAAATTCAAGCGGGCATTGGCCGTATGGGCACGCTATTCGCGCACGCGCATTTTGACTACGAACCAGACATCATAACGTTGGCAAAAGGCTTAGGCGCAGGTTTTCCTGTGGGCGCGTTCATGTCCAAAGCCTACGTTGCTAAGGTCTTTAAAGCTGGCGACCATGGTACAACCTATGGCGGAAACCCATTAGCAACAAACGTTGTCTATAACGTCATTAGCGAAATCGTGAAACCAGAGTTTTTGGCGCGCGTTAAAGAAGCCAGCGTGTATTTCATCAAAAAACTTAACGCTCTGCATAATGAAACAGGCAACGCTATTACTGCTGTAAAAGGCGAAGGCCTCATGATTGGTGTCGATACAAAATTCCAAGTCAAAGGCATTCTGAACGAGCTTCTTGCAAATGGAATGCTCGCCACACAAGCAGGTAAGAACACATTGCGATTAACGCCGCCCTTAAATATAAGCAACAGCGAAATTGATGAAGCTGTTGAAAAAATTGCGGCTGTTTTAAAGGCTGAAGATAAACTTGAAATATACGAGGCATCATGAAAAAAGATTTTATAAATATAGACGAAATTGATACGGCAACCTTAAAAGAAATTTTAAAGAACGCGCATCACCTAAAAGAAAAGAAGTTTGAGCCTCCTCAAATTTTCAAAGGGTTATCCCTTGCGATGATGTTCGATAAATTATCGACAAGAACACGTATGTCTTTTGAAGTCGCGATGAAGCAACTTGGCGGCCACACCGTCGTCATGGCAAAAAATGATATGCAACTTGGTGGTGCGGAAAGTATCGAAAGCACAGCCAAAGTCATGTCACGTTATGTTGATGCCATCATGATCCGTATGAGCGATCATACAAAAATGGAAGAGCTTGCCAAACATGCCAGCATCCCTGTAATTAACGGCATGACCGACTTGTCACACCCTTGTCAGATCATGGCGAGCACAATGACCATTGAAGAAAAACTAGGCACGATTAAAGGTAAAAAAATTGCATGGTTTGGTGATTATAATAATGTCACACAAAGCTACGTTGATTTAAGTAAAAAGCTAGACTTTGAATTCATTGCCGCCGTCCCCGAAGATATCGCCGCTAAAGCCCCAGACAAAAGCTATGTCACCAGTGATATTAACGCCGCGGTAAATAACGCCGATGTCATCGTGACCGACACATGGGTATCTTTGGGCCAAGATGGAAAAGAAATTGAGAAATTCTGGCCGTACCAAGTTAATGCTGAGCTAATGGCAAAAGCAAAAGATACTGCCATTTTCACGCACTGCCTTCCGATACATGAATGGGAAGAAGTGAGTGAGGAGATTGCAAAGTCTGAAGCTTCCGTCATTTATGATGAAGCTGAAAATCGTGTCCACGCACAAAAAGCAATCCTCGCCTATTGCTTAGAAGGCGTTGGCGTCAAAGTTTAAAAATTAAAATTAATAAATATATAAAGAAAAGGAAAATATATAATGTCTAAAGGAAAAATCGTACTCGCATATTCAGGTGGTCTGGATACATCTGTCATTCTAAAATGGTTCATCGAAGAAGGTTATGAGACCGTTGCCTACATCGCCGATGTTGGTCAAGAAGAAGACTTTGAAGCCGCGCGTAAAAAGGCCGAAGACTTAGGCGCTTGCGCTGTCTACGTTGAAGACCTCAAAGAAGAGTTCGTCAAAGACTACATCTTCCCAGTCATCAAATCACAAGCTATATACGAAGGTCGCTACCTTCTTGGAACATCTGTGGCGCGTCCTATTATCGCCAAACGTCAAATTGAAATTGCCGAAAAAGAGAACGCACAATATGTTTCTCATGGGGCAACAGGTAAAGGAAACGACCAAGTGCGTTTTGAGCTGTCTTACTACGCGCTAAACCCAGAAATCGAAGTACTTGCACCATGGAAAATGCAAGAGTTCTTAGATGTCTTTAAAGGCCGTCAAGAAATGCTAGATTATGCGGATAAACACAACATCCCTGTAAAGGCATCACGCTCTAAGCCTTACTCAGAAGATGACAACCTTCTACACATCTCACACGAAGCAGGCGTATTAGAAGATCCAAATGCACCAGCAGAGGAACATGTATACTCACGTACAGCCTCAATCCAAAACGCACCAAACGAAGCGGACATCGTGACAATCACTTTCGCCCAAGGTATCCCTGTTGCCGTGAAACACGATAACAACACAACCACTGGCGCCCTTGAGATTTTCAATCTGCTTAACGACCTTGGCACAAAGCACGGTATTGGCCGTTTAGATATGGTTGAAAACCGTTTTGTTGGCATTAAATCACGTGGCGTTTATGAGACACCAGGCGGCGAAATCCTCTACAAAGCGCACCGTGACCTCGAAGGCTTAACCATGGATCGTGAAGTCATGAAAATCCGTGACCGTTTTTCATTAGAGCTGGCGCATATGGTCTATAACGGCTTCTGGTTCGCGCCAGAATTTGACTTGGTAATGCACACAATGGATAAGGCTCAAGAAACAACGAACGGTGATGTTCAAGTTCAACTGCTGAAAGGCATGGCCTACCCTATCGCCCGTAAATCGCCGAACGCGCTATACGATCCACTTCAATCATCAATGGATGAAGAAGGTGGTTACGATCAACGCGACGCCGATGGGTTCATTAAAATTAACGCAGTACGTTTAAAGAACAATACAAACGTCGCCAACGCGTTAAAAACCAAAAGCAAGAAAGCGGCTTAATGACTAAAGATAGCGCAAATAAAATGTGGGGCGGACGGTTTGATGAGAAACCGTCCGACGTGATGACGCAAATCAATGCCTCGATTGATATTGATAAGCGTTTCTACGCCCAAGATATCGCAGGATCAAAAGCACACGCCGCGATGCTTGTCGCACAAGATATTATCCCTGCCGAAGATGGAGAAAAAATTCAAAACGGCCTAGATCAAATCAAACAGGAAATTGAAAGTGGTGACTTTGAATTCTCCTATGCGCTCGAAGACATACACATGAACATCGAAAATCGTCTTAAAGAAATCATTGGCGATGCCGCAGGAAAGCTTCACACTGCCCGCTCCCGTAATGATCAAGCCGTCACTGACCACCGTATGTGGGTACGTGAAGCTTGTGATGCGCTTATCAAAAAAATAGACGAGGTACAAAATAGTTTAACAAAACTGGAAGACGAGCATTACGATACAATCATGCCAGGCTTCACCCATTTACAAGTCGCACAACCCGTTACACTTGCACTCCACCTAGGTGCCTATCGTGAAATGTTAGAACGCGATAAAACGCGGGTACAAGATTGTCGCAAACGTCTTAACCAGTGTCCCCTTGGTTCTGCCGCTTTATCAGGCACAGGTTTCCCTATTGACCGAAATGCCACAGCCAAAGCATTGGGCTTTGACAAACCAACAACAAGTACAATGGACAGCGTCGCCTCTCG
>JALZUF010000073.1 GCA_023301785.1 Alphaproteobacteria bacterium
TGAGACAGCTCATCGTAAGCCTCTTCATCGCCACCAAGTGAGTTCTTTACCATTTCTTCGTCTGCAACATGATCCATTACGCTAACATCTCCTTAGCTTTAATTAGTCCGTTTACGAGCGCATCAACATCTGCTTCGTTTGAATATAATCCGAATGACGCACGAACCGTTCCATCAATACCAAAACGCTCCATCAACGGCATACAACAATGATGGCCTGTACGCACCGCAACACCGCATTGATCCAAGATCATCGCAATATCACTAATATGTGCCCAATCAGCCGTAAAAGACAACACAGGCGCGCTATGCTCGCTCGCTCCATAAAAGGTTAAACCTTCAACGGCTTTGATCTGTTCAATGGCATAGCTCAAGAGCTGCTGCTCATAACGATCAATATTATCCAGCCCAATATCGGTCATATAATCAATCGCGCTCCCGAGCGCAATAACCTCAGCAATCGCGGGCGTGCCCGCTTCAAATTTGGCTGGTGCCAATTTAAACGTTGAACCTTCCTCAAACGAAACAGTTTCAATCATATCGCCACCACCTTGATATGGCGGCATCGCATTCAGCAAGTCTTCCCTGCCCCACAGCACACCAATACCATTCGGGCCATAGACTTTGTGACCTGTAAAACAGAAAAAATCACAATCAATATCTTGAACATCAACGGCGCTGTGAACAACACTTTGCGATCCGTCGACTAGGATTTTAATATCTTCGTTATAATTACGCGCGCTCTCAATGAACGTTTTCACATCGTTAACCGTACCCAATGAATTGGATACATGAACAAGGCTAATGAACTTGGTTTTCCGACTAAGCAGTGACATGAACTTACCAAAATCAAGCATTCCATTATCTAAAACAGGAACAACTACAACTTTTATACCCATACGTTTAGAAAGCAATTGCCACGGCACAATATTGGCATGATGTTCCATTTCGGTGATAATAACTTCATCACCATATTTAAAGAATTTCTCCGCCCAACTGGTTGCAACCAAGTTGATGGCTTCGGTTGTATTTCGCGTGAATACAATTTCATTTGATGAATATGCGTTAATAAATTGCGCCGCTTTGCCACGCACATCTTCATACGCTTTTGTTGTTTCTTGCGAGAAATGATAAAGGCCACGATGAATGTTCGCGTAATGCGTTTCGTATAAATTTTTGAACGTATCCAAGACAATTTGCGGTTTTTGCGCACTTGATGCGCTATCAAGATATGCAACAGACTTTCCGTTTACCTTTTGCGATAGAATAGGAAAATCGTCACGATATTGTGATAGATCAACAAAGTTGTCTTTAACTTGTTGCGTCATGCTCATTCGCCTTCAGTCCGATTGCTTTGCTCATCGTTACGATCTAACCAAGCACTGATAATGCCAGAGACTTTCTTTTGCACATCATCGTTGCTAATCTCTTCAATCACTTCGGCGGCGAAAGCTTGGATCATAAGATCACGTGCTTTCTTTTCTGGAATACCGCGACTTTGTAGATAAAACAACGCTTCAGTATCCAAACGTCCTGTCGTTGCACCATGTGAGCATTTCACATCATCAGCATAAATTTCTAATTCAGGCTTTGTATTGATTGTTGATTGACCCGACAGCAATAAAGACTTCGCCATCTGATAACCATCAGTTTTCTGCGCAGGCTTATGCACGTGAATTTTACCTTGGAATGTGCTCGTCGCTTTTTCGTCAACGACGGTACGGTAATTTTGGAACGAATTACAATGCGGCGCAAAATGATCAACCGTAATTGTCGTATCGGCATTTTGTGAACCATGTAACGTATTAATGCCGTTCACGCGGCACGTTGCACTATCGCCTTTAATATCAACATGAATTTGATTACGGCTGAGATCTGCACCAGATGTAAGGGTGAAGCCTTCATACTCTGCACCCTGCTCTATAACAATATGTGTGTTATGCGTCACAACCGCGCTTGAATCATTTTCTTGGAAACGGTAATGGTTAAATCGGGCACCTTGTTCGACAATAATTTGTGTCGTGAAATTGTTCCAATATTGACCTGTACCTGATTGATATTCAATCAAGGTGAATTTTGATCCTGCCTGAACACGAATAATTTGGCGCGAACTCGTAAACTGACCATCATGTCCTGTCGATATGATTTCCAACGCTTTATCATTTGATGTATCTTTAGGAACATCCAAGATAAAACCGTCTTTTAACATCGCATCACCAAAAGACCATAACGCCATATCGCCGTATTTCTCCTGAGATGGCAGCTCGACCTCAATCATATCCTTGGCAAATTCAGGAAAACCTTCTGAAAATGGAGACACGTAATCTGTCATACCATTTAAAACCGTATCAGCATCCGCATAAGCAACGTTCAGTTTCTTAAGTTTGGCCGGCAAATTGGTATATTTCCAACGCTCTAACTTTTGCGTTGGCAGACCCATTTCGGATACGGCCATCGCACCACGTTGACGCAACGCATTCACCCAAGATGCAGGAGATTCCTGCAATGCGCTCTGATGTTGCAAAGCAAGGTCGGCATTGTCCGCACGGTAACGTGGTTTAAATTTTGCAATAGCACCCATAATTTACGCCGCCTCAGATATGAACTCAGCATATCCCTTTTCTTCCAACTCAAGCGCCAATTCAGCGCCGCCAGTTTTAAC
>JALZUF010000074.1 GCA_023301785.1 Alphaproteobacteria bacterium
AGGATTGCCATCTATCGATACAACCTTGTGATCGCCAAGCTGACTCTCAAGCTCTTCTGATGTGGCATTATCATAGTAATCACCACCCAGAACTTGCTCTTCAGGCACAAGATCAGAGCCATCTCCGTACATTTCGTACGGCATTGGATCCACTTCCCACCATTCATGTGTGTAGTATTTTGACATGTGCCTTTTTTAAAACAAAGCAGAAATTATGTCAATAAATTATTTAAGACTATAACGCTTCTTAATCTCACCATTATCCAGCTCAAAGACAACAGGAACACCCGTTTCCATCTCTGCCGCATTAATACTCTCTGGTGTTTCAGCCCCAAGAATAATAAGCATGGCACGCAAACTATTACCATGCGCCGCTATCAGCACGTTCTTATTATTATCTAACATAGGCTTAATATTGGCTTCATAATAAGGGCGCACACGTTTTTCTACGACATCCTGAAGACACTCTCCTCCTGGCGGCGGCGTGTCATAGGAGCGACGCCAAATATGAACCTGCTCATCACCGTACTTCTCACGCGTCTCATCTTTGTTTAATCCTGTCAGATCACCATAGTCACGCTCGCGCAGATCATCATGGTAGATCATAGGCTCAATCAAATCCTCATACCCCGCTTCAGTCAAAGCTAACTTGGCTGTTTCATTCGCACGTTTCAACGTACTTGTGAAAACCTGATCAAAATCAATCCCTGCTTCTTTAAGCAGTTTTCCACCCTTGATAGCCTCCTCTACACCAACGTCCGTCAGTTCAACATCCTTAAAACCTGTAAAACGATTGGCAAGATTCCACTCGGACTGCCCATGACGCATCAGAACAAGATAATTCATAATATACCCTTTAAAATTTGATTATTTCTTAAACGTAGAACCTATATTTTTCATACCATTAATCAAGCTATCTTTTGTAGCCGCTTGCGCAGAACGCCATAGGCTAAAGCCTGTCCAAAGCAACGCAAACTGAAAGATAGACAATAATGCTAGGATAATATTGCCAACAGGCCCCATGTTAACGAGCAATGCGCCAAACACGATCCCCAAAGCAAAGAAGGCCAAGAATAGAATCACAAGAAATTTAAAGTGTGAAATATCCACTTCTGTGAACTTATCTTTAAATCCAACCCAACCGGTCACAACCATCAAAAGCCCAACCAGACCTAACAGACCAGTAATAAAGCTTCCAAACAGTGCAACACCAATCAGCGCCATAATATTAGCCAGCACACCAAAACCCGACGAGATCAGGATCAAAATATAGCTTATCTTGATGAATTTGGTGCTTTCCACACCTATTATTGTATTATCTCCCATGTTCAACTTCCTATCTGTTCTTTTAAGGCGCTCAATTAATATTAAGCGTTTGACTTTATTGGGCAATAATGGCATTAAAAACTGCGCTTGAAAAGGGCGTCGAACTGTTTATCCCAATTGGTGTACGGTTGACTGTTAAAAGCTTTATCAGCCAAGAGCTTTCAACTGTCTATCGCAGACCAAACCTTAAATTTCTTCTATGTCCTTTTTGTGTGTATTGAAATCGCTGTTTTCCATTGGGGAAAATGGCTCTGAAAATACTATGAAAGGTATTAATAATTATGTTTAACGTATTTAAAAAAGAAATTGAGTTTGCTGGTAAAAAGCTAACTCTAGAAACTGGTAAAATAGCTCGTCAGGCAGATAGCTGTGTGATGGTAACTTTAGGCGGAACACAAGTACTTTGTGCGGTGACGGCCTCTAAATCAGTGCGCGAAGGACAAGACTTCTTCCCACTAACAGTTCATTACCAAGAAAAAGCATACGCTGCTGGTAAAATTCCAGGAGGCTTTTTCAAACGTGAAGCGCGCCCTTCTGAAAAAGAAACATTAACAGCGCGTCTTATTGACCGCCCTATCCGCCCACTATTCCCGAAAGGCTTCCTAAACGAAGTTCTTGTGATGTGTACTGTTGTTGCACACGACATGGAAAATGACCCAGACATGGTTGCGATGATCGGTGTATCTGCCGCTCTTACAATGTCAGGCATCCCATTCATGGGGCCAATTGGTGCGGCACGCGTTGGTTATAAAGACGGTGAATACCTTCTAAACCCAACATTGCAAGAAATGGAAGGCTCTGAGCTTGACCTTGTTGCTGCCGGTACTAAAGAAGGCGTGCTGATGGTTGAATCAGAAGCATCTGAGCTTTCTGAAGAAATCATGCTTGGTGCGGTTATGCACGCATGGAACGGTTTCCAACCTGTTATTGATGCAATCATTGAGCTTGCAGAGATGGGTGCAAAAGAAATGTGGGATATGCCAGAAGCAGATCCTAAAGTTGAAAAACTTGAAAAAGACCTTAAAGCAAAATATGAAAAAGACGTTGCAAAGGCTTATTCTAACACAGATAAAATGGAGCGTTACGCTGCAAAAGATGCTGTTAAAGCCGAAGCTGTTGAAGCATTCTTAAGTGACGACATCACAAAAGAAATGATTGGCGGCGCGTTTAAACAACTTGAAGCCGACGTTGTTCGTGGAAGCATTATCAAAACGGGTAACCGTATTGATGGTCGTGACACAAAAACAGTGCGTCAAATCGTTGCTGAAGTTGGTATCTTACCACGCGCACACGGTTCTGCCTTGTTCACACGTGGTGAGACACAAGCATTGGTTGTTACAACATTAGGAACTGGCCAAGATGAGCAAATCATTGACGCCCTTGAAGGCGAAAGCCGTTCACGCTTCCTACTACACTATAACTTCCCTCCATATTCTGTTGGTGAAGCTGGTCGTGTAGGTCCTCCTGGACGTCGTGAAATTGGTCATGGTAAATTGGCTTGGAGAGCGCTTAACCCGCTTCTTCCTGCTGCTGAAGACTTCCCATACACAATGCGTAACGTATCAGAGATCACTGAATCTAACGGATCGTCTTCTATGGCTTCTGTTTGTGGTTCATCTCTTGCGATGATGGATGCTGGTGTTCCTTTGAAACGTCCAGTTGCTGGTATCGCAATGGGTTTGATCAAAGAAGACAAAGACTTTGCCGTTCTTTCTGACATCTTAGGTGATGAAGATCACTTGGGTGACATGGACTTTAAAGTTGCTGGTACTTCTGATGGTATTACGTCTCTTCAAATGGACATCAAAATCACATCAATCAACGAAGACATTATGAAGATCGCTTTGGAACAAGCCAAAGATGGCCGTATCTTCATCCTAGAAGAAATGAACAAAGCGATTGCCGAGGCACGTGGTGAAACATCATCACACGCCCCACAAATTGTGTCTATGAAAGTGCCAGTTGATAAAATCCGTGATGTTATCGGTACAGGCGGTAAAGTTATCCGCGGTATTACTGAAGAAACAGGCGCTAAAGTTGATATTGATGATGATGGTTCAATCAAAGTATCTGCTGTTAATCAAGAAAGCATCGATCAAGCTGTTAAGATCATCCAAGGCATCACAGAAGAGCCTGAAGTTGGTAAAGTTTATGACGGTAAAGTTGTGAAATGTGTTGATTTCGGCGCATTCGTAAACTTCATGGGCGCAAAAGACGGCCTAGTTCACATCTCTGAACTTGCTGATGAACGTGTTGCAAACACAACAGACATCATCAACGAAGGCGATACAGTGAAGGTTCTATGCATCGGTATGGATGATCGCGGTAAAGTGAAGCTTTCAATGAAACGTGTTGACCAAGAAACTGGTGAGCCACGTGAAGCGAAAAAACGTGAGAAAAAAGAAGACGCGGCTTAATCCAAGCCTCCTCTTTTTAACAAGAACAATAAAACCCGCCCTATCTTAGTGGCGGGTTTTTCTTTATCATTACCTAATGAAAATCGACAGTAACAAACTTGGCATTATACTCGCGCTCGCCTCTTATGCCACTTTCGTTATCGGCGACAGCTTCGCAAAATATTTAGGTATCGAATACTCAATCTTTCACATTGCCTTTTATTGTAAATTTTTTGCGGCCTGCCTGTTCATTCTCTATATGCTGGCTAAACGTCAAAAGTTTGTGACGCACTTCCCAAAGCTTCAATTGTATCGAAGCATCGCCCTGACCCTGAATTCCCTCTGTATATATTACGCTTATAAACAGCTGACACTTGCGGATGTCGCATTACTATTTTACCTCAGCCCCTTCATCATCGCTATATTGTCCCACTTTGTCTTGAAAGAACCCGTAGGAAAACACAGAATTTTAAGCATTGTTATGGGATTTCTAGGTGTCCTCATAATCATACGTCCAGGTATGATTGAAGTAAGCCCTGCGACACTTGCGATCTTATTTGCCGTTGTCGCTTACTGCTACTCTGGAATATTAGCGCGTAAAATGGGTAAAACAGAACCCTCTATAAACTTTGGCTTACTTCCTACAATCATGACAGCTTTATGCGCCGCACCATTTATTATGACGTCACCGCAAATACCACCTCTGTCCGATATGGCGATTATGGCCGCAGGTGGAACATTTGGCTCAATTGCCATTCTTTTAATCTCAATGGCTTATGTACGAACACATGCCGTAACAGTTAGCCTCCTCGCCTACACAGATTTATTTTGGGCATTACTGATTGGCTACTTAGTATTTGGTGATGTCACAAATGATCCCATGACCTACCTGGGCGGCACAATAATAATCATTAGCGGCATATACCTGATTTATAGAGAAAACATGGTTTCAAGAGCATCAAAAAAGATATTGCATAACAAATAAATTTAAGTATTATGCAAATTATGCCAGCTTCAAAAATAATACAACTCGCCGCCAAATTTCTCTCCTCTGCTCAAAGAAAAGTGCATAGAGAAGAAGCACGCGACTTTGTAAAGCAACTGGAAACTAATGTTTGGGGTGTTGATGCCTTTCTCGAAATGCCTCAACGCGCAATTTATTACGGAGCTTATGCGGCAAAGAAAAGTCCTGAAATATATTTAGAATTTAGATTTTCTATTCCAAACGTAGATGACAGAGAACAACACGTATACCTTCGCAGAAGCGAAATGGAAAGTTTTTTAAAAAACAAAGACGAAAACGAAGTCGGTCAAGAAATTGAAAGCATCATGAAAATTGATTGGGGTGATGCAGATGCAATATCTCACGCCTTAGATCAATCAGAAAGCTCCGCGCGCGGGCACAATCTACACCTTTTAACAAACGCTTATGCTTCAACATACCTCATTAGTGAAAGCCACAAACGTAACTTTTTTAATACGCTGTCTTCTGCAAGAAACCGCAATAGGTCAAACTCGGCTTAATCTTCATCAAACCAAATTTCGCAAGAATAATCCCACGTCAATTCTTCCCCAGCCTTAATATCACGTAACGCAAATGATGTAATCGTCATCTCTGCATGATCATTCTCCAACCGTAATGTTGGCTTACTGCTATGATTATACAACATGATGTACCCAAGCGGCATACAATGCTCCTGCCCCTCTTCATCAGGGTCCCAATCAAGCAAATAACCATCGGGTGCACCGCCATCATCTGGCACATCATCCTTTGCCACAACAATAACAGGTGCCGCTTCAATCATTTCTCCTTCAGCAATATCGTGCACAGCAAACACACCGCGCCCTCGCTCATCACCGGTTTCACGCCAGCCAATCTTCGATCCATTTTGCCCATAAACCTTACGAGGTGTTTCAGTCTTTTCTTCCATTGCTAGGTCACTCAACGCATTGTTCCTTTAACTCTTATTCTTTGCATGTTATGACAGAATTATAATTAATTTTCATCAAAAAAATAGAGACGGTTATGGGTAGAGAACATTTTGCCAAAGAGATATTTGAAGAAATTCGTGACCGTCCATATCGTGGCGCAATATATCCAAACACCGCGTGGAATTGTTACTTTAAAGGCATTGAATTAATTGGACGATTAGCCACACTTGGTTACTTGATGCGCGCTCGTATTGGTGAAATACATTGGGAAGATACTCCATTGCCTCCTAACATCATTGCCCTTAAACCAAAAGATTCGTTAGACACACATTACTACCCTGAAATATGGATGAATGATGAATGGAAAATCTTAGACCCTTCTTGGAATAAATCGTTCGCAGAAAAATATAACCTACCCTTTTCTGAATTTGGAAAAGATAACGAAAGTTGCTTTAAAATCATAAAGCTTTATAACGAAACAGAGCAGGCTTCGTATATCGAAACATGGCTAAAGAAAGTAGATTCAAAAATTGTTGATGAAAGAACAGACTATACTCTTTTTATCAATGCAATGAACAAATGGTTAAACGACGTTAATCCGGAATAAAAACAATGAGCTTAAAATTACCACAAGTTATTGGTCACCGCGGTGCCGCCGCCTACGCCCCAGAAAATACAATCGAAGGAATCCATACCGCCGCAGACATGGATATTGATTGGGTTGAACTCGATGTGAAACTTACCCAAGACGGCATCCCTATTCTCTTCCATGACGAAGAACTAAGCCGCACAACAAATGGTTCTGGTTTAGTAAAAGAAACAACATACGAAGACATCAAACAACTCGAAACAGGTAGCTGGTTCGGTGAGAGCTTCATCGGCATCAAAATCCCAACATTGGAAGAAGCCATCGAAGCCTTAATAGAGCGCAACCTTGGATTAAACTTAGAAATAAAAGCATGCCCTGGCCGTGAAAAAGAAACCGCCGAAATGGCTTTAGATATTCTTTCGCAATATTGGGACGACCATAACCGGCTTCTTATCTCATCGTTCGATCCCGTAAGCCTTGAGGCCGCGCAACACGTTGCCACTGATTGGTCACGCGGATTACTTCTCGCCGCAGAAGGTGAAAGCCAAGAAATTAATGAAAATTGGAAAGATTTAGCCGACCATCTTGATGTAAAAACCATTAACTTGGGCACACAGATAGCCTCAAAAGATGTCGTCAATGAAGTGTTAGATTTAGACTACACACCACTTGTTTACACCGTGAATGATCCCACTGAGGCGCGCGAGTATCAAAATTGGGGTGTAAAGTCCCTATTCTCTGATGAACCAGACATCATTCTCGAGAATTTACTCTCTCTACATTAAAAATTTTTGAAAATTATATAGCTAACCTCTAAGCCGCGACCATAGCTTGTGGCCCTAGTTGAGCTGGAGCGGCTGGTTCATAAACAGCTTCGTTAGCTGGCGTTCCTACATCTTGCCTTGCAATCATTGTTGGTTGATCACGCAACTGCACAGGATCATAGCCCGCCACTTCCAATCGGCGAATATTAACCGAGGCGTCCATTTCAATCCCCGCATAGAATTCACGCGGACTTGTGCCGGTCAAATCCCAAAATGGTTGATTTTCCGTAAAATCCATGTTAGGCTGTATTGTTGGATCAGGGTTAAAGTTGGTGGCTAACAGCTCAGGATCAAGTCCTAAGCCGGCGTTCTGAACTAAGCCGTTAGTCACATACTCTGCTGCTGAATCCGACATCCCTTCAAGCGCAGGACTGCCACCAGTGACAGATGCGTGCGCACCAGGAAAAACTGCCTCATCGCGAGTTGGGTCGCCAATTGTATCTGGCCCCATCACGAGAGGGGTAAATTTATCTCTTGTTTCATCTAAGGCAAGCGCATTGATTGCGTAATCCGCGCTGTTGCCTATCTCTCTATCATAATAATCTAAATCTTCGCGTGTCCATCGACGAAACTCGCCTGGTAAGCCACGGGAATCCACGGGATCAAATGTACCTAAAGCCATTGACGGTCGATCCAAAAACGTAAAATTCTCTTGAAACTCAATTAACATTGGGTGATCTGCCGTAAGCCCGTCTGATGTATGCAAATCATAAGCCTGCATCGCAAGCGCATCCATTGCCACAACATCTTCTGGATTATTCAGGTCATACCCCTCGAAATTAACAATACCAATACGATCAATCATATCTGTTAATTCATCTGCCATGACGGCACCGCGACTACTACCAACAATCGTAATCTTGTCACCAGGTTGGTACGTTAAACAAATCTCTTTATAGGCTTCCATCATGATGGCGGCGTAATCTCCACCTGTTCCTTGATCAATCAAATCACCTAGGTCACTTCCAAAAACACCGTTTGCTCCTGAAGAGTGCGTGCCTGGCCCATCAACCATATAGCCACGTTGCACCATACCATTTTCATCACGTTCAGATAGGCTGTTATAAATTTTCTCTGGATTATCAGGTGTGCCATCATTTTGACGTTGCCCTGTTCCCGCAATGCAAATGACGTGGTGTGTCGGTTCACCTGCATGTGGTTCATAATCTATCTCCACAACGGAATCAGCACCCCGTTCAGGATGCCGTACTAATTCAAAATCTCTTTTAATGTCCGCTATTGCGTCTTGTGTATCATCCACGAATTCGGGAATATCGTCTGTAAAAAATTCTGCAACTTCGTTTAATGGATGATCTTCATTATCTGCTACACGATTTATCTCAGCACTAGCTCTGTCAGTGAATCTATCCCACTCTCGACTTACGCTATTTTTAAATTTGCTAAACAATCCCATAATTGCATTCTAACAAATGGAGACCTTCAACCGCAAATTATAGACATAAAACATAACTAAACTGTTAATATTATTGACAAATTCCAACAATCACTTAAAGTATCATCGCTTTAACATATTGTAATTTTATTGCGTTTTAAGCAGAAATTTCATTATTTTTGTTTTTTTTGTTGATTTTATGGAAATGAAAATGTAGAAAAGCATAGAATTTAAACAAAGTGGGAATAGCAATTATGAGTCAACATCAATTAGCAAAAGCAACTATTATAGGAGTAGGCTTAGCCCTAGCCGCTTGTTCTGCCCCAAAACTTTCACAAGAACAAGTTGATGACATTAATAGCAGAATTGATCCTCTTTGCTCAGATCCAACTGTGCAACTGGATAGACAATCTGTATTTAATTGCCACCAACAATTCAATTCAGCTCGTAACGATGTTAATTATATCATTGTAGGAAGCCAAAGAGATAAAGAAATCATAGCAGCTCAGGAAAAAGGCAGTACAAAAGATAAATTTCTTTCTTGGGTACCTGGTCGCGGAGGCGATGAAGATCAACAACTCTCAGCTCAGGAAACATTGCCTGAACAAAGCGTTGCCAACCGTGTTTTCTCTTTAAACGAGGTTGACTTGATTGTACCAAAACATCAAATGGTTTGTCATGAAGTAACATACGGAAACGAAGCTGGTTTTTATACTGAAAGCAATTCTGGAAGATCCGTGACGTATGACGGCTTAACATTTAATCCAGATACTGGTGATCAGGTGCGAGCAAATGATGCAGGCTTACCTATCTTTGCTATTCAGTATATACCAGAAATAGATTCAAAGCTTTGCTTTACAAGAAGCCAAGACAACGGATTTGTTCGTGCCTATCATGTTCAACCTAATTTACTAGAAAACTTTTCTAAAGAGGTAACGAGTAGTGTCGTAGATGTAGTTAAAGGTGCGGCCAAAGGAGTTTACGAACATTTCCAAAACCCAACAGAAACGCGAGTCATTAAAGAACCCGCACCAGTCACTCAATAACAAAAAAGGTAAATAAAAAATGAAACCACGTACTTTATTATTTGTTGGCGCAGTAGGTTTAGGTATTGCGGCAGTATGGTCTGAAAAAAGCAGTATTAAAACTGGTGAAGCAGATATCGATCAAGCACCAACACCAACAACTATGGTCGCGGATGCCGCACCATCAGCCATAACAAATTCAGCGCCTGCTAGAAACTTTACAATAGTTTAAACGAAGAAATTACCCACTTAAAAATGCGTTGTCTTTGGGGAGAGGATAACGCATTTTTTATTTATCTACGGCTCTTCTGCGTAACAATAAATACGCCACAAAGAAAAAATTTATAATGATGAAAGTCACTGGATACAGATATGTTGTGACTGTATATGCCTCCAAAGCAAAAAACGATAACGTAAACACAATAACAGACAAGGCCCACATAATAGCCCCCTCTTCGTATGGCTTATGCCAAGATTTACGAATAGTTGGCACGTAGCCAATCGCATCAATACCAACAACTAAAATAACCGACCACAACGGATTATTTGTAATGATCCATAAAGGAATCGCCGCGAGCGCCGCAAATAAAACCACCCAATCAATACGCTTAATATCTTTAGTGCCTCGCCAATACGCACTAATAGCAATACTCACGCAAAGCACAGAGTTAGCAAGCAAGAGCCAACTACCCGCGCCCGCTTCTTCAGCAAGTTGAATATACCCTGCTATCGCGCAGACGACACTCCAAATAATCCAAGAAAACATATGTGGTTTGTTTGTGCCTTTGTAAATTCCCCAAAGATAGGGAGTAACGCCGACAAAGCTTAAGATAATCGCTGTAAGAGCAAATATTTCGTTCAAAGGTTAACCAAACTCTTTCAAATTCTCATGTGGAATCATGCCAACGGCATTGAACCCGCAATCAACATAATGAATTTCACCTGTTACCGCACCACCAAGGTCAGACAACAGGTATAGCCCTGCGCCACCCAACTCGTCCAATTCAACAGGACGCTTCAATGGCGCTGTCAATTGATTATATTTAAACGTTGTACGCGCAGATCCAATAACTGCGCCCGCCAACGTACGCATCGGCCCAGCCGAAATAGCATTTACACGAATTCCATCTTGCCCTAAATCTGCGGCCAAATAACGTACTGATGATTCCAATGCCGCTTTCGCAACACCCATTACGTTATAACTCGGCATCGCTTTTTCTGCCCCGTAATACGATAACGTCACTGCGCTACTACCTGGCTTCATCATCGGCGCCGCGCGGCGCATAACACTGGTGAAACTATAACAAGAAATATGCATTGAATTTAAAAAGTTCTTCAATGACGTATCAACATAACGCCCTTTTAATTCCTCTTTATCCGAATAGGCAATCGCATGAATAACAAAATCAATCTCGCCCCATTCTTGTTTTAGTGTCGCAAAAACATTATCTAAATCATCTTCGTTTGACACATCGCAATCAATAAGAACATCAGCACCAATACTGGCCGCCAAAGGCTTTACACGTTTACCAAACGCATCGCCTTGATACGTAAATGCCATCTCTGCGCCATGCGCATGAAGTGTTCGCGCCATACCCCAAGCAATAGACTTCTCATTTGCTACACCCATGACAAGACCACGTTTGCCCTTCATTAGTTCTGATTTCATTTCAGTCATATTATTTTTGTCTCTCTTCAAAAAATTCTTTTGGGCGATTAAATTGTGACGGGTCACGTGTTTGACAACGCTTTATTTCTCGCTTGCGCCAAACATCACCAACAACGTAAGGCTCTTTTTTTAACCATTGGTTAAGGGCGGCTTCACTTTCAAAATCAACAACGTACATTGATCCAATCATATCGCCATCATCATTTGTCAACGCCGCGCCATACCAAAGATTACCTTCAGCAACCAGCTTGTCACCCATCGCAATATGATCTGGACGTGCATTCGCGCGACGTTCTTTAGCACCCTCGTCTGTGCCATCATAACCTAAAACCAAAAACTGCATTAGTCGTCTACCTTGCTCATAACCAATGTACAGTTTGTGCCACCAAAGCCAAACGAGTTACTCATCACAGATTGATGGTTCACGCCATCTACGCGCTTCAGAGCAATAGGCATACCTTCTGCACCCTCGTCCAACGTTTCAATATTGATCGACGGACAAACAAAGTCATTTTGCATCATTAAAATACAATAGATTGCTTCTTGAACACCTGTCGCCCCAAGGCTGTGCCCTGTCATCGACTTCGTTGCACTAATATGTGGCATATCCTTGCCTTCAAACACTTCACGGATAGCATTCAGCTCCGTGATATCTCCCGCAGGAGTCGATGTACCATGCGTATTAATATACGTCACTGGCTTATCAATCGTGCTCATGGCTTGTTGCATACAACGTACTGCGCCCTCACCACTTGGTGCAACCATATCCGCACCATCTGATGTCGCGCCATACCCCGTTACTTCAGCATAAATTTTTGCGCCACGTGCTTTCGCCGCTTCGTATTCTTCCAACACAACAACGCCGCCGCCGCCAGCAATCACAAAGCCATCACGATTTGCATCATAAGCCTTAGCCGCCTTTTCTGGTTCATCATTATTTTTCGAGCTCATTGCGCCCATGGCATCAAACAGAACAGACAACGTCCAATCCAATTCTTCACCACCACCAGCAAACATAATATCTTGCTTACCAAGTTGAATTTGCTCAACCGCGTTCCCAATACAATGGGCACTTGTTGAACAAGCAGAACTGATTGAGTAGTTCACACCTTTAATCTTAAAGTTTGTCGCAATCGTTGCAGAGTTTGTTGAACTCATACATTTAGGCACAGCAAATGGGCCAACACGTTTAGGTCCCTTCTCACGCGCAATATCTGCCGCCGCGACTTGAGAACGTGTCGATGGGCCACCAGAGCCCATAACGATCCCTGTACGCGGGTTAGAAACTTGATCATCACCCAATCCAGCATCCGCAATCGCCTGCTCCATCGCCAAATGATTATACGCAGCACCATCGCCCATAAAGCGAAGCACGCGCTTATCAATTAGTGCCGCTAAATCTACATTAGGTTTCCCTGAAACTTGAGATCTAAACCCCATCTCCGCATAGGTGTCATCTTTCGTAATGCCAGATTTACCCGCTTTTAAGCTTTCAAGAACTTCATCAGTATTATTGCCTATACAGGAAATAATACCCAATCCCGTCACAACGACGCGTTTATGTGTGTTATTTGTCATACGCAATCTTTTATAGGATTCACGCCCCTGTGACAAATAAGAAATTGACTTTCCATATAATCAAGCTTAAGACGTATTATGATTTTATATAACTAAGTGAAAACAATGTCACAATTACAAAAACACATTACAGAAGGGTTCAGCCTCGCCGCTCAAAGTAACGGCACGTTGGAAATTGCCTGCATATCGCCTCGTATAATAGTTTTACCCAATGTTGTTCAGCAAAAGCGCGAACAATTTAACCAAAGCGCTAAATCTAATTTTTACAGAGAACTTGCAAAACATAAACCTGAAATCCTTCACCAACTAGGCTTCAATAAAGATCAAATTAAAGACATTGAAAAAAGAGGTACTAAAGCAATAAGACGCCACACAAATAAGCTTTTTGATCAATATGACTTAGATCATATATTGTCATTACGCCTAGGAGGCTCTAACAGTCACGATAACCTTTGCCTAACTCCTAAATTTGTGAACAAAGCAAAATCTCGCATGGAAGAAGCGCAAATCATACTATTTCCTGACTTGGATTACACGCAAACCATCGTACCCACAAAACTAAAAACTGGTAAACATCGAAGCATCATACCACTAGATAGCGTAAACAAACTTCAAGCAGCATAACTTAAGAAAGAGAAAAAAATGGATACATCAAACCTACAAGTTGGAAATCAATTCAACACATCGGGTCACATAGAAATATTGGGCACAACCATGGCAAAAGACCAACGTAACAACCACAGAACTGCCTACAGAGCTTCCCAATCAGAAGCCCCCGACATTGTAAGCCAAAATAGAGAAAACCATGGTCGCGGCCTAGCAAACTCATGGGTTCAAGTCATCCGTTTAAATGAAGCCGGCACAACGGCGGTTCTTCAAGAGTTAGATGCCGAAAAACAACCTAAAGCATTAGGTTTTCTAATATCACTGAAAACTTAATCTATAATTGACAGAACATTTCTTATTTTCTATAACCGGTAGATATTCATAATCGGAGAGTAAAATGATTACATTTAGACAAGGCGCAAAAATCGAGTTAACAGGCGCATGGGGCGTCAAAGATCTTTTAACAGGCGGAAATGTTATAGAGATTGGCCTTAACGCAAATAACGAAGACCTAGACTTAGGAGCAGATACACTTGCTGGAACATTTACAGTAATAGAATCCGATAAACGCCAAACTGTCTTGGAAGCCGATCAAGATGGCTTAACTGTTTTTGCTGAAACTCAAGAATTAGCACAACGTGGCGCCACCACTTCAGTGGGAACAAAACCCGGCATCGACCCCGCCTTAATGTACGTAGGATAAAATTATGTCAGAACCAATCAAAGTAGGCGATCATCTAAAACTTGCAAGACGCTGGATTAAGCTAGGTAGCGGTTACAGCAATGTTGAAAACTATAAGTTTGTACCAGCAGGCACAAAAACTTTACCACCTGCCATGAACGGCGAAGCAGAAGATAGATATGTCGTTGTCGTTGAGACCAACGATAAAAAAACAGTCCTGAAGCCAACTGATCCAAGAAGAAAAATTACGATTAACGTTGATACCTCAGACCTAAGTGCGGAAGGTTCAACAACTATTCCTATCGCTGATTACTTTGGGCCTAGGGCAGCAAAAAAAGTTGCCCCGTCAGACGAGCAACCTACACAATCTACTTTCGAAAGATGTATCAGTTCAAATAACGCTGTAGCCACTGCATTGAAAATTGTTGCTGCACCAGCTCTTGCCTTTAGTACTGTGATGGCCGCATCTGGCGTTGATGCATTGCTAAATTATCAAGATAGAGAAGCAGCGTGCACAGATAAGATGACACAATTAACGAGTGATTTTTACGAACGCGCCCCAGCAGGAGAAACGCCAGCTTTAAATAACGTCTATTTAGATGAAAACGAAACTGCCACTTATTTATCCAGCTTTGTGAAACCTAAAAAATGCTATCCAGCAACAGGTAGCGACAGAGTAAGATCCATCGGCTTTAGCATAGACTAAATCAAAGTATAAATAGAAATAGGTTTAATTGCCTGAATTATCAAACAAGCCAACTTTCATATCGCTCACTTCGAACGCCGTTTTGCCATCAACGTCAACATGACCATCGGCAACACCTAAAACAAGTTTGCGGTTAATGAAACGCTTGATATCAACTTTGTATGTGACAAGCTTAGATGTTGGTAAAATCTGCTCAGTCAATTTAACTTCACCCGCACCAATCGCACGGCCTGAACCTTGCGCACCTGTCCAACCAAGGAAGAATCCTGTTAACTGCCAAAGCGCATCAAGACCTAAACAACCTGGCATCACTGGGTCACCTTTAAAGTGACAATCAAAGAACCATAGGTCAGGTGTAATATCTAATTCAGCAATCACTTGGCCTTTACCATGTTCGCCACCATCATCTGAAATATGTGTGATACGATCAAACATCAACATATTAGGTAACGGTAATTGCGCGTTTCCAGGGCCAAATAATTTACCCTCACCACATTCGATTATATCTTCATAGCTATAACTTGATTTAGGCGTAAAACTCATATTATCTCTCATCTTTTCTTGTGCACTCATTAACAAGATTCTTAGCAATTCAGAGATAATGAATCAACCATAGAAACCCCTTTCCCCCCTAATAAATTTTGGAACTTTTTTGTGGGTTTACCTTTAAATTTGCATTTAAAAATAAGCTTCTGTATTATTCACATTATGGCAAGTATGTTTTATAAAAAGAAGAAAATTAACAGTTCAGAGCAAACCGCTTCTGGAACATCTTCATATAAAGGGAAACCTTATGATGAACGCATCGCCGCGCTTATTGAGAACGCTGAAGACAAGGAATTCACTTGTCAAAAGCTATATGAGCTCATGGATCAATTAACTTACATGGAAGAATTTGGCGCTAAACAAGGCATTGATCTTTCAGGTTTTAAAGAGACATTCTTAAAGTCATACGAGCAAGGCCTAATGGATATAAACTTCCGGGACAAAACGCCCTTTGCTGATCGCATCAAAAACATGGTTGATAACGCAACCTATGAAGCCACAAAACGGTATTCCTACCGCTCAACATCTTCAACACAACAACATTAATAGTTAAATTATTTTTAGTAATAAACCGCGGCGTATTCCACGCAGGCGCTTTTATAACTCTCGGTTAAAGCCGCCATAGCCAACGGCTTAGCAATCGCTGGTTCCAAATCAGGACGCTTCCCTGCTGAGGCAACGGCTAACATACGACCCGCCGCTTTCGCTGCACAAACTGCCTGATCATGATAATCATGCAAATTAATAGCTTCAAAAAATCCCGCACAAATCTCTTCGACATTATTCACTAAAATCGTTGGTGCATTTGCTGGCGCATCATTGGCTGGTAAACCGAAACGCCAATCAGTACCCGTTGGCATACCTAAACGAACGGCCTCTTGCGTCATAACGTAAGCCGTTTGATCTAATAAATCAGGTAAATTGGCCCCGCGGAACCAACAACACTGATCACGACCGCCATGAGAATAAGAAAGCTGACGCCCTGCTAAACCCGCAAGACCACTGATGCTATCGGCCATATTCCAACCATCAACACCAATTTTCTTTTCAATCACAACGTCGCACAATTCTTGCGCCGCTAGCTCGTACCCCATCGCACGATATGTGCATTCAATTAACATACGGAAGCTTTCCTGACGACTTTGCCCAAATGCTTCCCACTGATTAAAAATCTGATGTGTAATCTGCATGATCATGTCATGGAATTCGTATTCGCAATCCAACCACTCTTCAAAGAATTCACGTGCCATTGCACGCCCCATCTCCGCATCAAAATCAATAATGCTGGCTGGCGGCATCGCCTCAAGGTCAATCTCGCCCCCCATAGGATCACAATCCAATAAAGTGCCCAGCTTAACAAAAGTACCTTGCAACGCCTCTTCACAATTATCGAACAAAAAGGCAGATTCAACATAGATACCCGACAGCAATAGCAATGACTTCATGCCATCAACACCACGTTCGTCATCCGCGCTCATGGCGTGAATCGCATAGTGAATCCGATGGGCCACATCGGCTTTGTTCATAAAATCAAGCATGTGTTATTATTGTCTTAAAGGTTAATTAGAATAGGTAGAAATAAGTGGTGCGAATGACCACCCTTAAGTAAGATTCTAATTCAATTCTTCGGTGTCGTAAATACCCCAAAGTGATTTTCTTTCGATCCAGCCCGAAAAACTTTCAATTTTAACGTCACACCAAAACGCTTCGCACGCCTCTACGTCAACAATATTGCCAGCTTCCACTTGAACAACCATCTTGGCCGTTACTTCTGGAGATTTATATAAATAAGGTGAATTTTCACCAATCACAACCGCATTTCGACGTCCAGACAGCAAGGATTGATGGATCCAGCCCTCTTCTCCATCACGATCTTTGATCTTACGCCAAGTATCAAATTCTTGAATTATTTCAACAGGTAATCCCTTTTTCTTATAAACCCACTTTATCGGATAGCGAAGCGCAGGACCTGTTCTTACAAAAACCTTATCACCACGTAAGCTAACAAAGCGCGGTATAGGCAAACCTGAGCTATTAAAGATATCCTTATTCTGCGCCCATGCTTGCGTTACCACAGACCCTTGCGGCGCAAATACACCTAGAAATAAGATAATTACCAATAAATATTTTACTTTGCTCATGACTAATGAAATATGCTAAATCCTCATTGATTTCAAGAGTTAAGGTAAAATGCCCCCGAATGAATAACAACAACCAACAAACCATATCAGTTGCCCCAATGATGGACTGGACGGATCGACACTGCCGTTACTTCCACCGCCTCATTGCGCCATCAGTGACGCTTTATACTGAGATGGTGACGACGGGTGCGCTTATGTTCGGGGACGTGGATCGGCACTTACGCTATAACGAAGCCGAACATCCGATTGTGTTACAACTCGGTGGTTCAGACCCAACAGACCTCGCCAAATCTGCTAAGCTCGGCGAAGAATATGGTTACGATGAAATCAACCTAAACTGCGGCTGCCCCTCTAATCGCGTCCAAAGTGGCTCGTTCGGTGCTTGCCTGATGAAAGAGCCTGACCTTGTAGCCGACTGCATCAAGGCCATGCAAGACGTCGTCTCCATTCCCGTCACCGTAAAGTGCCGCATTGGCATAGATGATAGCGAGGAATACACCTTCCTTAGAGACTTTATCGATATCGTATCCACCAAAGGCGGCTGCAAAACATTCGCCATCCACGCTCGCAAAGCATGGCTTAAAGGCTTAAGCCCTAAAGAGAACCGAGACATCCCGCCCCTCCAATACGACATCGTCGAACGTATCAAGGCAGAATTCCCAGATTTAGACATTCAAATCAACGGCGGCATCAAAACCATCGAAGAGATGAAACAATTCAAAACTTTAAATGGCTCAATGATTGGCCGCGAAGCCTACCAAAACCCTTGGTTCCTGAGACAAATAGAAGAAGAATTCTACGGCACAACAAACCTTCTTAGCCAAGAAGAGATCGTCATGGCGATGATCCCCTATATAGAGCAACAGCAAAAAGATCACGAGACCCCCGTCAAATCCATGACACGTCATATGACAGGATTATTCCAAGGAAAACCGGGCGCAAGGACGTGGAGACAGATCCTCAGCACAGAAGTGCACAAACCCGACACAAAAGCTGAAATTTTAGAAACCGCTCTGGATAAGGCTTTCAGAGCATAGTTTCAAGAAATTTGCATTTACCTTCTCAAATTTCGTACAATTTGTCCAAATTAACGAATCCCGTACTTTTAGGAAAAACAAATGGGAATAAGCAGTGAATCTGCTATAGTTAATG
>JALZUF010000075.1 GCA_023301785.1 Alphaproteobacteria bacterium
CACACGGCCCTCTCTGCGTCTGGCGGATCGTGCACGGTGGTCCCTCGCCCCTCTTCCGCCACGGTTCCTGCTCCACCCCCTGTTGGAGAGGATCTTCCTCCATCTTATGAAGAGGTCATTGGCCATCCGACCTTTCCGACCCCTGTCCCGGCCTCTGGTGCTTCGTTCCCTCCAGTGCTGTCCCTCCCTGAAGCTAGGGCACAGGACACAGTAACGGATTTCACCTCTCCGGAATCCTTGGCCCGCAGCCATGTTCCTACCCCCTCAACTTCGACCGGCTTCACCCATGACTCGCACCCTGAGAGACCTACGATTCTTCACATCCACAGCCCAGGTTCCCACCTCGCCCAGCCCAATGCCCAGCCTCGGCCACTTCCTCCCTCCTCCTCCCCGACGTCCCCGCCACTGGACCCAGCGCTCGGCACTTCAACCCAGCCCAACTCTCCAACCATCGATCCCGGCAGCTTCACTCCCGTCCCCATGGATCTGGAGACATCTCCGCCCCTCCTCCCGGTGATCCTGGATCACATTCCCTCTCCCCTCCCCTCCCCTTCCGGCGCCGCAGCCAACGCCCGGGCCGAATGCCTCACCCGGGTCTCACCGCCATCCTCACCCTCCCCCACTCACGACCGGGCAGCCCGATCCCAGTTAATGACCCGCTTCGCCGCCCTGGATCTCTTCCACATCTTCTTTGATGACGGCTGTGCAACCTCGTGGAGAGCCCTCTTCTCCCCAGAGCTCAGTGCTCAACGCCGTCACCTCCTGGCCACCCTACCGAACTTGCAGCTGCAGTTCTTCGCCCTGGCCAGGCACCTTCATCGACAAATTTCTCTTAAACTGGGTTCCCCTTCGGCAAGACGAACGAAAACAATTCACATCACTATGGACATGATCCGTCTCATCCGTGATCTGGATTTCCCAGTCAAATTTGCCGTGCAGAAGGTCCTCCGCATGGTCGTCAAGACCGTGACCCACACCACCTTTCTAATGGTGTATCAACGCTTCCGCTCCACGACAACGCAGAGGTCCCCAGTCTCGTCGGAGTTCCGCCACCTTTTTGCCCTGGCAGCTGCCGGCCGCTCTCCTCCCCAGGTCCTGAACGCCAGGGACATCACGAGCATTTCTCCTACCTACTCGGGTGTCACCACCTCTGACCCGGCCACGATGACGCCTCACGAGCAACAGACGATCCCCATCGATTTTGGTTCCATCCCATTGGATCTCACGGTGGACAACTCGTCTTCTTACTCGTCTCCCAGCCCTCCACCTCGTCGGTCTCGGCCCTCAGTTTCCTGCACTGAGTCCCAGCCTCGGCCTCCCCCTTGCATTGTGTCTTTGCCCAAGCTAAGACACGCCATCGACAAGGCCCAGGCCAAGGTCGCCTCTCGGCCTTCTGCCTCTACTCCTCCAACCTCCCAGGCCATGTCCTCCTTGCCTGGAAGCCCGGGATCTTCCCAGCCTCTCCCTCCTCTTCTGGCACCGACTTCTCGATCTTCTGAGTCCCACCGGGCTCGCAATGAAAGACTATTAGAAGAAATTGACGAAGCTCACAGACGGAGATCCTCTCCTTCTTCAGCTTCTCCAAAACTGCTTCCAAAGAAAAGAAGTCACAAGTGAAAACAGTGCCATCTTTTTCCTCACTTTAAACTGTCCTTCACAAACTAGCCGTGCTGCAATCCTCGAATTTCTTTTCCCTTTCCTCCCTTCTATGCACCGGCTCATGCCATGGCTCGTCAACCTGTGATACTTTGAATTTACACTCCTCGCGTCTCGGTTCCGTGTTCATCCCATGTTTCCTATACTGTATTTCAATCATAAATCTACCATTTATCATCATTCCCTTTAAAAGACTTTAATAACTATTGTTGCCTATCACTATTTTTCAACTACACAAACGAAAAAAAAATCCAGAAAAACCGGGAATCTCAAATGACCTGAATCACCATCTCTGCTTTCCCTGAAAAACCACAAAAATATTAGTTAGTTATCATACTTTAATTATTTCTCTTTGTTATACTACTTTATTATGCTTTTTTCGTCATTGGTATTGGTCTTTTGTCCTGCGCCTTGCGCTACATACCTGCATCCATAGAGCAAAACTTTGTCTTACCTCTTGAGCAACTCAAGTGTTGCAACCTTTGTCTTTGTTTCGTGCCCAATACTACTTGCAATTTCTACCTTTCCGTGGCATACACGATCACAGTAACAGTTCCAATAGTTCTTCTTGGGGCACAACTTGAAAATAGCAGTAGCATATAGCGGAATCAATTCATTGTAGCGATCTTTGCTCCGATTTGTAACTCAAATTCACCATCTTGAGTCTGCCTGTGTGATTTTAGGAATGAAACGGTTTTTTCGAGGACAAAGACCAATACCTGACGTCATTAAACTTTTTGCAACAGCTTATGACGATAACGTTTTTTAGCTTCTTCTTAATTATCAATATGTTAATTCATTTTTACCATGTCTGTTTTTTTTTCCTCGTCTATTTGTGTTTTGCTCTGAAGATATAATTATCCGAAAATGTAATATTCTCTTTTTAAAAACAGTATCCTCACCTGATGTGTAAAGTACCATACAATCTTAAATATCTATATTTTGTGTCTGTGTTTCTTATATATTTCGACTCTTTTTGCTTTTTATCCTGTAATTTATCTTTACTTATTTTAATTCCTTAATAGCCTGTACATATTATCACAATAACTCTCATCCAATGACGTAAATATTATTTTTGAATTTACTTACTATGTCCAACACACCCCATGGCCTCCACACTGCAAATGTTTCAGTCACTGTCGCTCTTCGTCTGAACTTTCCCTACGATACTCTCGCCTTAATCCTTTCTCTCGTTCAACTCCCTTCCTCTTTTCTCTCCCCTCCACTTTCAACATTTTTCCGGGGGGGGGGACTGAAAGTAACCTCCGTTACATTAATATCACTATTTTACCATTTTTCTTACAAAACA
>JALZUF010000076.1 GCA_023301785.1 Alphaproteobacteria bacterium
GCGCTAAAGGCCACACATCGAAGGACTGTCGCAAAAAGGAGTCAGCAAAGTGCACCAAATGCGACAGGGATGGGCACGTGGCAGAAGTTTGCCTCACCGATTATAATCGAGCAAATGGACGCGCACCCAAGACGGAGAAGAAGGAAGAGGCGGTCGCCAGAGCCGTACAAGTTGAGGAGGCGGAATGACGGGATGCGGGGCCGGCGCCCACACGCGCCAAAGCAGCCCCAGAGTTAGCCTTAAAACTAACAGATCTCGGACGACGAAGCAAAGCTTTCACTAGTATGACAGTAGCCGATACAGGTGCGAGCATCTCAATGATCCCTTTTGCTTTAATCGAAAAGCAAGGACTCTTACATCGAATTGACGCCAAACGCAGAATGAGAATAACAGCCGCAAACAGTACGCATTTAGAGTGTGCCGGGTCCATTAACCTCCTGGTGAAAGTGCTGTCAACACGCAGAACAGCGATGGTAAATTTCAAGGTATCGCGAAGCATTGATGGGACTTATATCTCCTACGAAGACTTGCATCGCCTGAAAGCCATTCATCCAGGATTCCCAAACGCGGTGTGCCACGGACTAAGCGAAAAAGAGACCGAAGAAGCAAAGAAGAAACGAAAAGAGCAAATAAATGTACAATTAGAAGAGGCAAGACAGCGTGTGATCAAAGAATTCGAAGATATCGTACGAGATACACTTACTGACAAGCCAATGGAAGGACCGGAAATGGAAATTCACCTTAGAAAAGATATAGTAATCAGGCCATGTAAAATCATGAAAGCAAGGCCTATCCCTTTCCACGAGCAAGAAGGCGCCAAGGCCCTTGTTGACGCATTAGAAGAGTTAAAGATAGTATCTAAAGTGGACGGGATAACTGACTGGGTCAGCGGTTGCCAATTTATTCCTAAAGAAAATGGCGGACCTCCCCGCATGGTAACGGACTTTCAAGATCTAAATGAGTGTATCGAGAGGCCAATCCACCCCTTTATGTGCGCTGGAGATATTATTCGCGAAATCCCAGCAGACGCAAAATATTTTGCGTGTATTGACGCCGTTAGCGGCTATTTTCAAATTAAACTCTCTGAAGAAGCTTCCCTTTTAACAACGTTTCTGTTACCATGGGGGAAATATAAGTACGAGAGAGCTCCCATGGGTATGTGCGCCTCACAAGACGAATGGTGCCAAAGGTCAGATCGAGCTATCGAGGGGCTAGAATTCGCGCGAAAAATCGTGGACGATGTTATTACTTGGGCCAATGACCCCGAGGTCTTAGAGGGAAGGGTGAAAATTATCCTCCTTCGATGCCGCGATATGAACATGATAGTGTCTCTAAAGAAATTCAAATTTGGCACAGAAGTGAAATTCGCGGGATACCTGGTCACAGACGAGGGAGTCAAGCCCGACCCGGAAAAAGTAGAAGCGATCAAAAACTTCCCCACTCCTGAAGATAAAACCGATCTCAGATCATTCTTGGGATTAGCCAATCAATTAGGTGGCTTCCTCCCAGACTTACAACAGTCGACATCGAGAATAAGAGTCTTGCTCAAGAAAGACTCTGAATTCATTTGGACTCAGGATATGCACGAAGATTTCGAACGAACGAAGAGAATACTGACCGGAGACCTCATAGTACACCCATTCGATCCGAGGCTGCCCACATACCTTTTGACAGACGCATCACGTTTACACGGCATGGGATTTATTTTATTACAATACGAAGGCGAAAAGAAAGAAGAAAGCAAAATTATTCAATGCGGTTCATTTGCCCTCACTCCCGCCCAGAAAAACTATGCAATAGTAGAGCTAGAAGCAGCCGCAATCGCTCGAGCTATCGAAAAATGCGATTATTATTTGCGAGGGATGCCAAAATTTACCGTGGTGAGCGACCATAAACCGCTTACCTCCATCTTTAAGCAAAATATTACGGAGATCACGAATAAGCGATTAGTCAGAATACGCGAAAAAGTGTTACATTATAACTTTGATGTACAGTGGCACGAAGGAAAAACGCACTTCGCCGCTGATGCACTGAGCAGATACCCAATTTTTGATGCGTACGAAGATAATCTCGGGTCATGCAGAGCCATTCTCGAAACGACCGAAGATCCCCACCTTACAATTATGATACAATCTGCCCAAAAAGATCAAGAATACCAGGAAATCATCAAGTTATTTGAACAAGATTGCACAGCAGAAAATATCCCGAGCGATCATCCAGCCAGACAGCTCAAAACAAAATGGGAGGAAATTTCCATGTTAATGAGCGCCACAAACCCAAATCAAGGCCTACTTATTTGGGAGGACCGAATCATTGTACCCGAGGGCGAAAGAAAGAAGCTAGTCCAACTTTTGCACACGTCCCACCAAGGCCTCGAGAAAACGATGAAATTGGCCGAAAAGAAATATTACTGGTTAGGCATGAGAAACGAGATCAAAATTAAAATAGAAAACTGTGAAGCGTGTAAGAAATATCAAGCATCAAAGCCAAACAATCCGATTCAAAGCTATACGTTCGAAGCGGAAAAACCGATGGCTCTCTTGGGAATAGATCTCTTTGATTGGGCGGGAAGCACATATACTGCCACAGTAGACGCGTATTCAGGCTTCTTATGGGTAAATAAGCTTCGTAAAACAGCGACCCAAGACATTATAAATACACTAATGCCGATTTTTCATCAATTT
>JALZUF010000077.1 GCA_023301785.1 Alphaproteobacteria bacterium
CGTAAGTAGTCACAAAGAAAAATAAGCGCATGATGATTTTCGTGAACGGTTGAAAATTGTTTAAACAAGTCACTGTCTTCTGGCGCTTCAATATGTTGCTCAAGTGATAACCAACCTTTTGTGCGCGCTAATTTAAACAGTGTAAAAAGCAAACTTAGCAAATCAATATAGCTTTGCTTGTCATGCGCAGACTCTTTTTTCATCGCTTTGAAATAACCAAGCGTTTGTTTAACAACCGCCCATGGGTTTGAAATAATAAACGCACATACACCAACCCCAAAAATAATCATCATCTCGGCGGGGAGAGCAGGTAAAATTGATCCTGTAATAAGGTGTAATCCAGCATCAACACCAGCGGCAACCATAAGGCCACCAAAGGTCATGACAAAAACAAAGAAAATAGCGGCAAACTTCATAGCGAGTGAAAATCCTTTTCGTTACACGAAGACAGTTATAAAGATATCATAACATGACTCTAATGGGCACAGAAAATGCCCAATGACTTCAATAGTATCGCTGTTTTTTGTAATTTTGGCAAGCCGCCAGAAACCAGAAACGATGGCAGGGCTATTTCAACCAGTCCGCAACATCGCAAGCAGAATATGACAAAATCATATCCGCACCCGCACGTTTAAATGCCATCAAGCTTTCCATCATCGCGGTTTCATAATCAAGCGCACCAGCTTCGGCGGCCAAACGGATCATCGCGTATTCACCACTGATTTGATAGACGGCGAGGGGGAGGTCACTTGCGTCGCGTAGCTTCGATAAAATATCCAAATACGGCATACCGGGCTTCACCATTAAGATGTCCGCACCTTCTTGTTCATCCATCAACGCATCACGTATCGCTTGGCGACCATTGGCAGGATCAAGCTGGTAAGTTTTACGGTGTGCAGGGACGCTTGCGTCATGCCCAAGGCTGCAACCTGCAGCATCACGGAACGGACCATAAAAGACGCTGGCAAATTTCGCGGCATAGGCCATGACCGGAACATTATGAAATCCTGTCACATCTAGCGCGTGGCGAATACCTGCAATTTGACCATCCATCATACCACTGGGTGCAACCATATCTGCACCTGCTTCGGCGGCAATAACCGCCTGCATGGCAATATTCTCAACGGTTTTATCATTATCAACATCGCCATTCGTGCCAATAGGGCCGCAATGCCCATGATCCGTATATTCACAGAAACAAAGATCTGCCGTAATCGCCACATCAGGGGCGGCTTGTTTCGCACGATCAATCATGCGCGCCATTAACCCGTTCGGGCTTAATGAATCTGATCCTGTATGATCTTTATGATGCGACACACCAAACATCATAACCGATGGAATACCAAGCGCTTGCACTTGTTTCATCTTCGCTTCAAGGCTCTTTTCAGTCTCACGAACAACACCAGGCATCGACGCAATCGCCACTGGCTCTGAAATGTCTTCTTCAACAAAAATTGGGTAAACCAAATCTTTAATCTGTACGTTATTTTCGCGCACCATATCACGCATGGCGTCTGATCCACGCAGGCGGCGCATACGAACATGCGGGAAGGCATTATCCGTCAGGCGCTTATGCTTCATTAACTCAGCATGGCTTTTTGGCTCAATGAGGTTCTCTGGAAGGAGGTTTTTCAGTCTATTTGTAGCGGCATCTGACATAATAACATCTTCAATTTTATATAATATTTAACTGTCTTTAATATGTTTTAACTATTCTATTTATAAGGGATTGTAAATAAGTCTTTCCGCTTTTACTATATAAATCAAATACAGGTCATATCGGCTATCACTTCAATGCGTAAAATCAAAGGTTTCACAAGGTACTAAAATGGCATCAAACTATTATGAATCAATTCAGATGATTGAACGTCTTCACCGTTACTTTTTGGACGTGGTAAAGATCGAAATCGACCGCAAGCAAATCCAAGACATTAATAACGTGCAGGCTATGATCCTGTATAATATTGGTCACGAAAATATGACCGTGGGTGAGCTAACGTTGCGCGGCTACTACCTTGGCTCAAACGTATCCTATAATGTAAAAAAGATGAGCGAGAATGGTTATATCGAACAAGAACGTTCCGTTCATGATAAACGCTCTATCCGTGTGAAGCTGTCTGAAAAAGGAAAAGAGCTATACGAAGTGCTGAACAATATGTTTGAACGTCATGAAAGTAAATTGGAAGGCACCAAGCTAACGCCAGAAAGTTTAAAAGACACAATCGATACACTTCAAAACATAGAACGCTTCTGGAACGCCCAAACCCAAGCTTCTGCTATGGCTGATCCCGAAGATTAAAATTCTTGTTTTGGCGGTGGTGACCCTAATATCAATCCCTTGTTAGCGTGTCCGTCACCAAAATCAGGAGTTGGGCCTTCATGTGCGGTTATTTCAAACTCTACATGACTTTCTAACCTTTCATTTAATTGTACAATCTCGTGTATTTCATAGTAATCATCACTTAATACAAACTCGTCATCTTGACCTAAGCTTAATGCAAGAGAATTATAACTTTCGTAGCTATCTGATAGAGTTTTTAAATCGCTTAAAAATTTTTCTTCAAATTCTCTAAACAAGTCTTCTGGCAGGTCTTGATAATCAGGATCTAATATTCCATCACCGCTAGTATAAGATTCATAAAAAGGATGATCGTACACATCAAAATATAAATCTGTGATAGTTTCAAAATCTTGTTCAAATTGCGTTTCTAATTCAGGACGATTACTCTCAATTTCTAATTGGACGTAAGGTTGGGCGCGACGGTCATAATTATCTAAGGCGGTCTGCGTGTCTTGCTGGCTCATGATATCACGATAGCCAGTTTGCAATTCCCCGCGAATTCTTTGGTTTTCTGACAGCAATGTATTTACATCTGTTTGTCCTTCCACAAATTTAGAATACTGATATTCAAATTCAAAAACATGATCATCAACAATCTCTGCCTGTTCATAGGGCGAGGCGGTTGAGGGTGTATCATTAAAATATTCTCCAAACTCTGCATTGAAATAAACAGGTTGATCTTCAACAATAGGATATTGCTCATCCATAGTGCGCTCATGAAACATTGCGTTTAATTGTTCCGTAAAACTGGGTGGACCCTCAATGGTTTCTGTGAATTCAATAGCAGAGCCGTCATCAATAGGGGCTTGATTGGCGCCAGCGTTTCTATAGCCTTCGCCTGCCGCAACACCAGTATTATAACTTTGCTGAAGAGCTCGAACGCTGATTTTACTGCGAATTCCTGCCAAGGTTGATCCTTATCTTAAAAAGTTGGTGTTGGTGCGAGTAAAGGGGTTCCTAAGGTCGATCCTTCGCCAAGAGTCCCTTCTTGAGTTGCTATATAGCCAGGTGAGGGCTCGCCAATATCACCCTCTACATACCCAGATGGAATGCCACCGATAATAGGTAATCCGTTATCAAAATTTTCTATTTGCCCAGCGATACCTCTTGCTGCAAATAGTTGATACATATCATTTTCCATTTCTATAGGTATTTCAATTCCTAAATCTGTGTGATCATAAATGGTTATGTAAGCTGAGGCACTGTCGATGTAAGTTTGATAGTCGGCGAGAAAATCCTCTGAGAATTGTTGGGTTTCAGGACTATCAATATCAAATCCATACCAAGGTTCTATACCATCTTCATAAAACTCATAAAGTGGATGTAAGTATAAATCTCGGCCTAACTCTTCCATTGTTTCAATATGCGCCATTGCCTGCTCTTTCAGTTCAGGGTAATTACTTTCAACTTCCAATTCCACATAACCTTTAGTGCGTTGATCAAAATTAAGTAGGGCGGTCTGCCTATCTTGTTGGCTCATACCATTGTCGCCATATTTCAAGTCATCACGAATGCGATCGTTTTCTGCAAGTAAAGTTAGTAAGTCGCTTCGCCCTTCGACAAACTCCGTATATTGTCCGTAAAATTCACGTACATGGTCATCAACAATCTCTGCCTGTTCATCGGGTAGGGCGGTTGAAGGTGTGTCGGCAAGATATTCTCCAAAATCGGCATCGAAATAAACAGGTTGGTCTTCAATGTCGGGAGAAACTGCTTTTTGGTATGCTTCACCTAATTTCGCCCCTAAGTTATCGATGCTTATAATTGTACTAAGCGCACCCTCTGGGCTTAGCGGCTCGGCAGTAAAGTCACTAGGGTGATCTGGATTTCCCAAATGAGCTATAGAGAGTTCTCCATCAAAATCTTCAAATGCTCTTTCAATTTGAGAGATATCAGATTCTGGTAGGCTTTTAATTATATTCAATACGCGTTCTGAATTCGATAATTCCGATCTATCATTGATACCAAGCGCTGACCCTCTTTGTCTCATATCTTCAACAAGTCGTAAGCCTTCTTCGATAAATTGGGCATTAATATTCCCTTCTAATGGATCGGGTTGTTCGATAACAACACCAAAAGGGTTGGGGGTTTCTGCCTGTTCGTAATCCGTCATACGCAAATTATACTAAATTTAGCGCAATTATGTCAAATTATTGGCGATTGGTTCTGCATTGAGTCGCAAGAGAATATTGACATAAGTTTTTATTTTTCATATAAAATTACATCATTTATATAAATAAGAAGAAATATCATGGGTAAAGAAATACGAGACGCTTGGGCCACAAAAATAAAAGAAGAAATGGATTTACAGCATATTGGCGTTCATCCCATCGGAATGGGTGGTATAAGATCTTTCGTAACAAGATTGCTTTCAGAAATACCAAGCGCATCCGATATTACAGCAGGTAATTTTTTTGCAACTGATAATGCAGAAGTCATTAAAAATTATTTAGTAAATGCGATAGAGCAAAAAGAAAAGCAGAAGGCATCAAACCCTCAGTCCACTTCAAGTATGCTTATGAAGTTGCAGGCGGCACTAAAAGCTTATGAAGCTGGCTTTGAGATAAGTGAGCCTGTTCACCAAGAAAAACTTGAGGCTAAAAACAACGAAGCAACAGGGCCTGATAATGACGTTATCATGCGTGACTGGATCACCGCCGCTGGTGTTGAGTATGAAGAGAAAAATGGAAAAGAGTTATCTCCATCCGCGATTGGTTTCTTCCAAATCATGGTCTCTGAAGCAACTGGTAAACGTTTAACAGGATCACTTCTGAATGAATTTACACCGACGGCTTTGGTTGAAAAATTAGAGCAACATATTGCAGATAACCCAGATGAAGATTATGAAGCAGAGGCCGTCATCTTAAAAAGCTTCGCGGCATCATTGCCTGCTAAAGCGCCTTAAAAATGAACGTTAAATCGAGAAAACAACTGCGAACACTATGGGTACATAGTGCGTATGGTGTTTATCAAAATGACAGAGCAGGCGGTCATTTGATTGGTCGGGCAATGTTTAAATCAATAGCTAACCGCCTATTAACGGATATTCTTGAACAAGGTGTTTTTGAACATAGTGATCTTAATGTTCAAGGCACCGTCGATTTTACGAAGCATAAGTTAAAAGAGCATCCTACAGAAGAACGCAAAAAGCCTATTATAAATGCGTTGTGCAAAGCGGAAGTAAGTATTGCTGAAAGAAGGCAAGCTTTAGATTTAAGTAAAGGTCTAAGGCAAGCTTGGGTGAATGCTGTAAAACGTTCTTTAGAAGATGATTTTAATATTTCTGCTGAACCATTGTCTTCACAGATATCGATGAATATAAATAAATTCAT
>JALZUF010000078.1 GCA_023301785.1 Alphaproteobacteria bacterium
CAAACATGGGAACTTTTCGCCTGGATCTTGAACCACACATGCAACTCAAGAATAAACACAATCAAGTTGCATACATCCGCCCTGCTTCTTTTCTGAGCACCTGCACCATCAATGACGACACCTATTACTGTGACCCTAATGACCTGGCACATGATAATACGGACAAATGCATCACCGCTGCCCTCACTGACAATCTCGGTTTGCTCCTTGACCACTGCCACATTTTTCAAACTACTACCAACTCTGATGTTTTTGCTTTAGCCCCGGGTGTCCTCTACTATGATGAAATCATAGAAATTGATTACTCCTGTGGCACAATGTCCATTCATCATGTTTACGATGACACAGGCCTTTTCTTCATCAACCCTGGCTGCACAGCACAGATAGACGACCTGACTTTCATAAATTCTGAAGGGGACACAAACTACCCTCACCGTACCGACTCTATTCCTCCCCTAGAATTTACTCCCACACACATCCTTGACCATCCCCATATCTTCCATTTCTCTTCCTTTCACTGGACTTTATTTGGACTTTCTTGGCAAGCCATCCTTCTGTTCCAAGGCCTCCTCATGGTAAACATCTTTTTCTACCACTTCCTTTCCTCGGACTACTTTCTTCACTTCATCACATGCAGTCGCCGCCTCAACAACATATATCAGCGTAGCAAACTCAAAGGCAAACTCATGAGTTATGAATCCAGAGACATGGAACTGCGCCGACTTGCACAATATCCTGGCCCCTCCCCATACTCCAGCGATGAAGACGAACCCCACCCACTCGACAACACGCCCATCATCAGAACGCAACCCAGACCTGTAAACTCCTTACCCACACGAGACAGGTCAATGCCGACTCATCTTTCTTCATTTCGCCCTCCGCGCCAGACAGTCACCTTCGAGCAACAACCTCACGAACCAACACCCCATCAGTCCCAGGCAACCGCCCCTCCTCCTAGACAGGCCTCGACGAACCAGCCGATCTCGGCCCGGGACCTCCGTATAGCTCACCTTCAACGTCTGGAACAACTTCACCCCAGCTCTACCATACAAACTCTGGGAACAAACCGATCTTCCAGGTCTCCCAGCCCTCCAATATCCAGGACAACTGCCCCTAGACATGAACTTTCTCAGCTTCCCCGCAATCATCCTGCCCATCGCAACCCGGTCCCAGCTGCTCGAGGCCAACATCTCTAACCAACACCAATGTGCCTCCATTTTCTTCGCTACATACTTCTAATTCTTCAGCCTTTCGCTTCCATTCAGAATACAAACCTTCCCATGCACACTCCAGATCCCTTTTTCTCCGCCTAAGTCAAACATCTTCATCTAATCCTTTTCCAGCCCCTTTTCTTCGGCCATCATGTTTACTCCGGACGAACAAATGAGACGTCTTCAATTCAATCCTCTGCCCAGCATGCTGAACGATGACCTCTGGCGCTCCTCTGATGTTGACCTATCCCGTTTTCACAGGAAAACAACCTACCCACAACCTCACTTTCCGCCAAAACCAGTCATCCCGAGATACACACACAAACTGGACAACTGCATATTCACCCTCCCCCTAGAGTACAGGGCCCGCGAGCCCATTTACCCAACACCAGGTCTACGCCAAAGTAGGGTAGCCTACTTTGTGCAGCCAATTGACTTCAAACTAAAGGACATCGTGGTACGAATTGTTGGAAACAACAAGACTTGCTCTGTGGTCTTCCCCACAGATCTGTACCTCACAGATCGCACCACCATTTACGGTCTCATAGACTACATAGACAGTGTCAACAACAACTTCCGCCAACCAGGGGATTACAAATCCCATGTCCCAGATATTGTCTGCAACTCCCAGTTTGATGGCATCTCCACTGTCCCACTCACCCTTCTCCCTCTGCGCCTCCCACGCATCCACATGGACTGGGTCATCACGCCTACAGGCCCCTACTGGTGCTGGACTTTATACACCGGCCCCGGGAAGGATGAGTTTGGCCCTCACGACCCGGCCCCTGTCTTATATCATCATGGCGGAGCCTACACCAACCCACTCTGCAAAAGCATGTCTAATGCAGAACGTGGCCATTGCTACCTTAGACAACTTGACGTCATCTACTTCCGGTTTGGCACCAGGGAGCCCCAACGACTCAAGGCTGGCCAGTACCACGGATCTTTTCCAGGGTCCTGGGACCGCGACATGTCTTCGGATCCCAATGACAAACTACCCATAGGTTTCTTTGGCAAAAGAACTACTGCCCTAATCCAAGAGCTAGAACACACTGTCGACACACTTTCATTCTACTCGGGTCCAATTTTCCATCAATGGATTGAAGGTCTCTGTCAGGACTTTGAGGATGGACAACATTCTGACCCCGATTCAGATGAATTCTTCAACACTGAATCCAGATACATTGCCCAGTTTGAGGAAATGCTTAGGACAGTCAGAATCTCGGCCAACATCAGAATTGGCGCCGTTGAAAAAGACAGGGAAGAACAAATGAAAACAGAAGCCAAGTGGAATTATCGCTCACAAAGTCAAGCCACCCCTACTTCCAAAATTCCTCCTCTATCTTTACTGGATACTAATACAGATTTCCAACAGCCAGACTCCCTGGAAAAAGAGATCCGTGCATGTTCCCTGTCTGACCGAACTCCCTCCTCCATGCTTCTCCCAAAATGCACATCTTTTCCGTCCAAGCCTTCACTTCCCAAGGGGGCAATAAATGATACTGCCTGCACCACTACTTTGTCCGTCATTTCCCCGGAACAACCGTCGTCTTCCGAGAATTTCACAGGCCAGACAACCATGACGGCTCTCCTGCCACACAAAGCCTCCAGCCTGTCTTCCCAGCAATCTACTTCCCTGCCTTCACAGCACACAGGTCAAGCTAGCTTGAATCCTCAGCCCCCTCGTTCTTCCCTTTCCCTTCCTATCACCAACCTAAGCAAAGCACAACGTGCGCAAGTATCAGAAGAACAACGTACTGATCATCTAGCTGCTGCCTTGCAAGCTACTCTCCCTCAAGAAACGGCTCATGCAGCCAGAACAGCAACGGCTTCTCCTCTAGAGCATCTAAATACCACCGTCTCACGATTTCACCAAGCTGACTCCCGCTCCTCTTCTCCCAACACCACAGTCATCTCCTACACACAATCGGACCATCACACTTCCCACTACGACCAACCCCATCAAACATTCTCGCCTACAATTACTCCAGACACTCTATTATATCAATATCGGCCCAGACACACAGATTCGTTGCCTGCACATGCACATGCGCATGACACTGAGGCTGTAAAAAGATCGAATTAATCCACCCACCTACACTCATACACATATGCTAAAAATATCTTTCTTCACTTCAGTCTCCTCTCTACAGTTTCCCAGGACACTCCTTCCCAAACTTCCTCCTACACAGTTGCCTTATTTTTGTTCCACACCTCCAGTGATTCAATTACTCGCATCAACAAGTCTGTGCCTAACGTCACCCAACCACAAGAACACGTCACCATTGACTACTCCAGTGCAGTGCTC
>JALZUF010000079.1 GCA_023301785.1 Alphaproteobacteria bacterium
CAGTGCAAATCGAACCGCCGAACAGCAATAAAGCGATTTCATTTCTCGGATCAGCGAAAAATTTCGAGACTTTTTTTTTTTTTTTTTTTTTACGCGCATTTTACGTAAATGACTCGTTGTCGTTTCACTCCGCCCCTTCTAAATCCACTTTCTGAACCAGATAGGAGATAATAAAGTAAATAAACATTGATCCGAATCGGATTCCGCAACTTTCCTATTTTACGAAAATCAGCTGATTCAAGCTGAAAAAACGTTTCGAACAGCGTTTTCGCCGAATTTTACTACACAAAAATCCAAACTTTACTAAATCAAATGTCTCTAAAACCCCCGATTTAGTCTAGAAAATTTTAATCTCGGACCTTTTTCTGCCATCGGTTTCGGTTTCCCATATATACGTGTTATTACGTAGGTCCCGACCACAATATGCTGAGCCTCAGCAACAACAAAACTCACAGACTCTGCATCAAAAGTCAATGAAAACATCACTACTCTCCACAAATCAAGAAAACGAGCCTCAGCCCCTCACTCATCCCAAAGCCGAAGGCGCGAAGGTCCAGCCCCGAAGAAAAAGCCCTTTCAACCCACGACTCAGTCGACGAGGATGTGAATGTGAGGGAGAGGGCGGCCATCTTTGGGCCGTCTTCCAAGGCCAAGGAGGCCAAGAAGCCCAAGGTGGTCTCTGTCGCCGCTGCGACCACCGCCACCAACGCTACCGCCAACCCGAAGGACTTGAAAATCAAGGCCGAAGGAGCGAGAGGCGCGCCGGCGAAGCAGCGGGGCTCACCGGAGAGAAAAGTGGCCAAGTCGCCCGCTGCCTCACCCAACAAGATCAAGAACATGGCCGCCTTCTTTGAGCAGAAGAGCTAGATGACTGTTTCAGTGTTTTTGTTACTTACTGTAAGAAACATAATTTTATTATGGCTGTGATAACCATACCGTTGTTTTGACAACTAACTCCCAGTGGTCAAGAGAACTAGAAGACCTTGAGAAAAAACCTATTTATGAACAATTGTTTATCCATTCTAAAACTTTCAAGATGCTATCCCCACAAGTGTTTTCTTATTGTTCAAATTGCTTTATGAAGCTTGAATGCCGTTGGCTCAAATAAATGTCTGATATTACTACCCAGGATGCAACCTGTAAGTGTACTAGTCATCAACACTCTAGGAGCAGAATTAGTGGTAAGTAGGTTTGCATGACATATCTCCACAGTTAACTGCAAGGATGAAGACTTTCGCCAACTTGAAATTGTATAATCTATTAATATATATTTCGAAGAATTAACCAGAGTAGCCAAAATCGCCTCAAATTGAGTTATCAGTGTCATCTAGAGACATCAAAGTCATCCCAGTGAGTTGTTGTATGGGTGTCCGAGTTGTCGGAAGGGGCCTTGGGGCTCAAGGAGGTAAGGTTATGGGAGCGAAAGTTGGCCTGAAGTCGGCGTGTGGCCGGGAGGTTGAGGAGGCGAGTGAGACGAGCGGGTCCAGGTCAGAAGTCACGGAGATTCAGGTCTTGAGTCACGAGATCGAAATGAAGTAAAAACATGGCAAGTCATTTGGATACCTCTGTATAACTGTCATCTTCAGTGGCTTGATTTAACCGCCGGTAGTCTCCACACACTCTCCAAGACCAATCCGGTTTGGGGACGAGATGAAGTGGGAGGCCCATGTATAGTCAGAGCGTCTGCAGATGCCGAGGTCCACCATATGGCAAAAGCCTTCTTGGCATCTTTGAATTTGCCCTCTGCGAGGCATCCGGCCTTGGAGAAAATGGGAGGTCCCTTTGTAACAAGGTGGTGATGGGTTTTGTGCTTGACCTGGTCAGAGGTATGGAAACATGGCATGCACAGGTCGGGAAAGTGTCAAAGAGGGCCTCGAACCGGTTGGCCCGGACATGATTCAGACCGATGTGCGGGACCAGGGTGTTGCGTGTGGGTAGTGACAGTCCCTGGTCAAGTGGGACAAGTCGGCGGCCGTTTAGGTTGATGGAGAGCGAGTGATCGCGGAAGAAACCAGCTCCGAGGATGGGGGTTGTGACCACGGTGACTAGGAACTTGTGGTTGAAGGTCCGCCAGGAGAACTTGAATGCCAGATTGAGCTCGCCAAAAGTTCCATTTGCGGCGACGAGGGGCTCCGGCATGGGGAAGAGTCGGTCGGCGAAAGTGGACGGGAAGACGGATTGGTGGGGGCCAGAGTCAATGAGGAACAGCATTCCAGAGTTGGAGAAAACTCAGACTCACACTCAGTGATATGTCATCATCATCATCATCATTACTCCTTTCACTTTATTATTTTTTCATGTTTTTTTTTCTTTTTTCCCGATTTTTCTTTGTCGCGTCCCCTCATAAAACGTTGTCGCTCGAACGATTTCAAGAAAATATTTTTCAAACTGCCTGACTAGATCTACGCAGAAAGAGATTCTAAGCAACTTTTATTTTATGACTAGAGGTCCAATTCGCCCTTTAAACACTCGTTTCCGGCTCCCAAAGTCGGTCGAATATCGATTTATTTAGCGTCCGACTTTGCCTCTTTTTCCTACTCGGGTCCTTTCGCGGATCGCTTACTCACCACCGATTCGCTTTTCTAAAAATTTCTCAAAACCTCGTCGCCTCCATGCAGAATTCTCCGCTCTACATTTTCTTTTTCATGACACCAGTGCCTAAAACGCCTAGAAATGGCCGAAACGGGCGCCCAAAGTCGGCGGAAGGGGAAAAAAGGGGAAATCGGGCTTTTACCATAAGCAGAACGCGTTTTTCTCGCCCGAATGAGAAAATATTTTTCAAACCGCCTGACTAGATCTATGCAGAAGGAGATTCTAAGCAACTTTTATTTTATGGTACGACCTCGAATTCGTCCTCTAAAACGCCCGAAACGGCCTTTTTTCACTTACGTGCGACGAGTGCAAGGTGGTCCTGCAATCTGAAAAATTCCAACCTATCCCGATTATTTCGCCCGGCAGCATGATTGAGGAAGAAACTCCAGTTAGCACAGGATTTCCTCACTGTCGTGAAGGAGAAACCCAGGTTCTGGCCACCCT
>JALZUF010000080.1 GCA_023301785.1 Alphaproteobacteria bacterium
ACCTTCGGTTGTTCAACAAACAAATGTGCATGGTGATGTGGCGACCACAAGATCAAGAGAAACCGCAGAAGATGGCACAGTTTTTGTTAATGAACAAAGGTTTGAGGCTGGCGTACAGACAAACTCAAGAATTAATGAAGCAACCGGCGATGTCGTTGATATTGATGTTATTAATCACACAGGTCGATTTGGCGCAGGATTTGGCGCAAACCTCGGTGCAGGTGTCGAAAACGTTGATTGGGCGGATGTTGCCAGAACAACAGCCATTGTTGGCGTTGGTTTGGTTGGTGGCGTTCTAACTGGTGGCGTAGGATTAGTCGCAGCGGGAACTGTTCTTGGTGGAACAGTCATCTCATCTGCAGTAGGTGATGTGGTTGGTGGAACAGTTCTTTCCACAGACTCACCTTTAGATACTCTCCAAGATCCTAATACTGGTGACGTTACCGTAGATCGTGCCTTAGAAGTTGCAGGCATATCCGAAGAGGATAGAAGCGCAGTGCAGAATGTAAGAGACACTTTTGCTGATCCTACAGGCGCAGCTATAGATTTAGTCAACGAAAATGTACCTGAAGCAGACAGAGAGAGACTCGGTGCTGGTTTAACCATGGCCGAACGCTTACGCGGCGCCTCAAGTACTGGTGGCGTAAGGGGTGCAAGAGAAGCCGTTGATGCTGTTGAAGACTTTGGCGCAGAAGCAGATCAAGGCGCAGGAACACCAAGGGCGCGTGGTGCTTTTGATGGAGCCCGTGGCGCAGATTCAGGTACAGAAGAGCAAAGCTTTGAAGCACCGACAAGCGATCCATCTGGTGTAGGTAGTTTATCGGGATCACAGCTACAAGCCGCCGATCAACCAGCTCAAGGCACACCTGATAATGTACGCACAGGTACAACTCAGACGCCAACGCCAGCACCAGAAGTGGCGCCAGAAGTTGTAAATTAAGATAGCACCTTGGTAAAATAAACAATAAAAAACGCCCCAAATTACTGGGGCGTTTTTTATTATTCCGAAATATACCATTTATTATACATAACGGTCAATATAAATAAATCCTGCATTAGCCATATAAATCAAGCACTTACAAGATAAGTTTGTTTTAAACCACTGAAATTACATACAATTATTAGTATAAAAGGTTGAGAAAATAATTTTTTTAAAATGATTAATTTCTTAACGTTTTGTTCAGGCTTTATAGCCATAATATAAAAAGATAATTTATAGACAAGGGACAATACGATGGCAATTCACATAACAGACTTCGGTACGCACGGCAGAGAATATTCAGTAGAAAACCCATTTAATGGAGGCGGGGCAGCAGATACAGACACTATCTCTGCAAACGCTTATTTAGCAGCAAATAATCCATCGCCATCGAGCGATGCTATTATTAACCGAGAAATTCAAGCCGCTGAGTTTTATTACCCAACAACGACACCTGAAGATTTATTACAAGCATTTCCATTTGAACATCCTGATGAAAATTATCCAGATGTAGTCAGTTTGGACGATTATATTGAATTACACAGACAGCGCGTTATGGACAATATTCCACAAGCGGAGCGTAATATCCCAGGACGTATTGCAGAATACGAAGCTGGCTTAGACGAATGGGAAGAAAATCTCAGAGATTCTTACCAAACATCGCGTCAAAACGTTATTGATTTCAATTCAGAAGTACAAAATGGTGCAGATGGTGCCTCAGTACTAATCCTTGATGAATATAACGCTATCTTAAGCCGTGATCCAGATGATGATTATTCAATCGAAAATTTAGGTCCTTACGAGTTATTTGACACAATGATTGATGAAGCAAGGTTCCTTGTTGAACATTACAGTCAGATTGATCCTCAATATTTAACACCTGAGCAACAAGCGCAATATGCAGCGGCACAAGGCTTAACAGCAATTTACGACCGTAACGACGGAAATCCTGATAGAATTAGAGCTGATATTGAAGGTCAATATAGTACATCAGAGCTAAATAGAGAGATAATTACACCTCTAGTTGATACAAGTAACGCAAACATGGAGGCTTCACTTGCAAGACGAGAGCTTCCTGAAGACCATATTGGTCACATTGCTGACAATGGTGTTTTGGGTGTTATTGATGCTGCATTAACAGTAAATGATCCAGCCTACCCACCAGAGCAAGTACTTGCCGACACAAACCAAATTTTTAACTTTGGTAATATTGTTGTTAGAGAACACCACGGAGTATTCAGTGGTGGGCCTGATTACACTCAATTTAGGAGGCAACCTGGATTTGAAGAGTTTGATAATCTAGATGATTTTTTCGAACGTTTCCCTACAGTAGAAGACTACGAAGAATATGTCAGGGGAATCGTACACGGTGCCAACAGAAGTATTGATGGTAATAACGCAAACGTTCACATCCAACCATCACTTGATGCCTATAACCGTCTATCTGACATGAGAGATGCACAGCCTGTTGGCCCTCAAAACGTTGACCCAGCTCTTGTACAAGAAGCAAACGATGCTTCTTATGCCGCAATGCCTCTCATTAGTGTTCAAGGAACTGGGAACATCGAAGAAGAACGCTTGACCGAACAGGCTGGCGCAGAAGAGGGGATCGCTTCGCTTGATGAATCGGCAAATGCCATTATTGAGAGCTTTGGTTACGAAGATGGTATGAACATTGATGACATGGATTTAACAAAAGCGGAATACAGATTGTTAAGAGACGCAGTTACTATTCGTGACATGAACGATGGCGAGATTCCAATAACACCAGAATCTGCAAGATATGTTAATAACTCTTATGGAAGTAACGCAGCGCGCGTAGGATTTGAACAAGATCCGAACAATGATTATGACAGTAACGAGTTCGGAGATAACGTAGTAGAAAGAGATTTATCATATCCAGAAGATTCTCCAGTCGGTGATGCGCCACAGGCATTCACAGACGAAGATATTGCATACGCTCAATTACTAGACCAAGATAGATTTGGTGATTTACTTCAAAGATTACCTAGTCATGTTGAAGTTGAAAGCGTTGATGATTTATTTGAACAATTCCCTGATGCAGAAAGCTATGCTGCATACTTGAATAGTTTAGAGGAAGATACGGTAGGTATAGACGGTGTAGGAGGTCCAGAATTTAATGAACAACTAGATATCCGTTACCAAACTTACCTTGAAGCAGCTGAAGCACGTGGTATTGATGTTTCAAATGCACC
>JALZUF010000081.1 GCA_023301785.1 Alphaproteobacteria bacterium
GATAATACCATCTTTCCAGACTCGTTTGATAGCGCCATCAGGGTAACACCGCGTAAACGCGATTGGATGTTTTCGAAAGTGGTCGAGCCACTGTCTTTATCCGCGTGCCCCTCTAACATATCGTGCAAGGCATCCATGCCTTTTGAAATTTTGATGGTGTCTAACTTTGTACCCAAAAGCTTGGCACATTCGGCGGCGTCATCAAGACTGTCTTGAGAGGTATAGGGTGAGGGCATCATAACGCAATGCACGTTAGCCGCACCAATCGCGTCGACGGCGATAGCGGCACTAAGCGCGCTGTCTATGCCGCCAGATAAACCAAGCAAGACACCTTTGAAACCATTTTTATAGATGTAGTCTTGGAGGCCAAGTGTGACGGCTTTGTAGAGTGTTTCTTGGATCGGTAATTCGGATGTGAGTAAGTTGTCAGTTAGTGACGTTACACATTCTTCGAATGAAGGTAATTGGTTTGTGATTTTACCATTCTTATCCATCACGAAAGATTGACCGTCAAAGACTAAATCATCCTGTCCGCCAATTTGGTTGACGTAGATAAGGGGCAGGTTTGTTTCTTGAATGCGCGCCTGTGCCATTTGAATGCGGCGTTCAACAATGTCCGTTTGATAGGGCGAACCGTTTAGCACGATTAATTGTTCAGCGCCTTGAGATTTTAAATGCGCGGAGACATCTTTGTGCCACATATCTTCACAGATCATGATGCCTAGCTTGTGACCTTTGAAATCATATATGTCAGGTTTGATTGTGCCGTATTCAAAGTATCTTTTTTCATCGAACACGCCTGTATTGGGTAGTTGATGTTTAAAGATTTTATGTTGAATTTTACCATCACCAATGACAAAGGCGGCATTGTAAAGCTTTCCGTCTTCTTCCCACGGCAAGCCGATAAGGAGGAAGGGGGCGTGCGTGGCGCTTTCTTTAACAAGCTGTTCGAAGATGTCCTTGGCATGATCTATAAAGCTGGGTTTTAGAACGAGGTCATCAACCGGGTAACCCGTTAAGATTATCTCAGAATAAATGATGAGATCACTTTGTGGGTTTGCATCACGGACAGCACGAATTTTATTTGCGTTGCCGTTCACATCACCAGCAGCAGGATTCAGTTGTGCCAATGTGATGTTAAGGTCGCTCATAAAACGTTTAGCCTTTTATTTTTTTTAACTCATCGGCCACCAAGAAAGCAAGCTCAAGCGCTTGGTTTGCGTTCAAACGTGGATCACAAGCCGTGTGATAACGGCTAGATAAATCTTCATCCGTTACGGCATCTGCACCACCAACACATTCGGTGACGTCTTGACCTGTCATTTCAAAGTGCACGCCGCCAGGGTGTGTGCCCTCATTGCGGTGTACGGCAAAAAATCCTTGAACTTCTTTTAGGATGTTTGAGAATTTACGTGTTTTGAAACCACTAGGTGATTTTTCAACATTACCGTGCATTGGATCACAAATCCAAACAACGTTGCGGCCTTCTTCTTTAACGCGGCGAACGAGCGGTGCAAGTTTTTCTTCAACTTGGTCTGCGCCCATACGTGCGATTAATGAAAGACGGCCTGGCTCGTTTTCAGGGTTAAGCGTATCAATTAATTTAATGAGCGTATCTGCATCTAACTCTGGTGGTACTTTCATACCGATCGGGTTATTGATGCCACGGGCAAATTCAATTTGTGCGCCGTCTGTTTGTTGCGTACGTGCGCCAATCCATAGGAAGTGAGCAGAGGTGTCATAGTAATCACCAGTTGTACTGTCGACGCGTGTCATGGCTTCTTCATAAGGAAGGAGTAGTGCTTCGTGGCAAGTGTAGAAATCTGTTTGACGCATAGCCGTCACAGTGTTGCTGTTGATACCGCAAGCATTCATAAAGCGAATAGCTTGGTCGATATCGGCGGCGGTTTCTTCGAAACGGGCGCTTACTGGGCTGTCTTTGACGAAATCTAGGTTCCAGTTGTGAATCTTACTGAGGTTGGCATAGCCACCTGTTGCAAAGGCACGCAATAAGTTTAGCGTTGATGCGGATTGGTTGTAAGCGCGGATCATGCGTTGTGGGTCAGGAACGCGCGCTTCTTCTGTGAATGCAAGTTTGTTGATGATGTCACCACGGTAGCTAGGGAGTTCAACGCCGTCGATAGTTTCAGTATCTGCAGAACGTGGTTTGGCAAATTGACCCGCCATACGACCCATTTTAATAATAGGGAGTGATCCACCATAAGTAAGTGTGACAGCCATTTGTAAAAGTACACGGAACGTGTCGCGGATTTTTGTCGCGCCAAATTCGCTGAAGCTTTCAGCGCAATCACCACCTTGTAAGATGAAGGCTTTACCTTCGCAGGCTAAGGCCAGTTGACGTTTTAGCTCACGCGCTTCACCTGCAAAAACGAGAGGAGGAAGATCAGATATGATTCTTTCCACGTTTTTAAGTTTATCCTGATCTGGGTAATTAGGAAGTTGTGTTGCGGGCTTATCGCGCCATGTATTGGGTTGCCAATTGCTCATATTCTCGTTCTTTTCTCGTGTTTAAGACGTGTTAGATGTAAGGGAAAAACATATAAAAATCAACGATTAAGCGGCAAATAATATATTGACATAATGAAAACAATCAATGTAAGTTGTCCTTCATATTGTTTGAAAAGAGTATTTTATGATTAAAGCGTTTAGAGATGCCAAAGATTTCCCGTCAGCTTCTATTGATGAAATTACCCGCGTGCACGAAATTCATGAAAAAATTGCGAAGCTTAGTGGTTATAAAAGTGCGGGTTTTGCTTCTGATTTTTTAGATGATGGGGTTGCTATCGTTACACTCACGTTTACAAAAGACAAAAAAAGATTTGAGTGTGATGCAAGTGGCGACAATATTATCGATGCAGCAAAGATAATTCTTGATCGCGCAAAAGCCCTTCGTGTTGATAATGGTAAGCAATATAAATATGCGCCAACTATTGGTAATTTAAGAGTACACTAAGATTTTGCAGGCTCTCGCATGGTTACGAATTCTTCGGCGGCGGTGGGGTGGATGCCGATTGTTGAATCAAATTGTGATTTCGTCACACCTGCTTTAACGGCAATACCAATCCCTTGTAAGATTTCAGGTGCATCTGCGCCGCACATATGAGCCCCTAATATTTTATCAGTTTCCTTATCAACGATAAGTTTCATGAAGGATCGTTCATCGCGTCCGCTTAAAGTGTGACGCATCGGTTTGAAATCTGATTTGTAAATATCAATATCAAAGCCTTTATCACGTGCCTCATGCTCTGCTAATCCAACAGTCCCGATGGGCGGATTTGAAAATACGGCGGTGGGGATGTTGTCGTAGGAGACAATGCGTTGGTGATTGTTGAAATATTTATCAGCGAGTAAGTGCCCTTCGGCAAGGGCGACGGGAGTGAGCTCAACACGATTAATCACATCACCAACAGCATAGATATGGGGCGTGCTGGTTTCGAATTCATCGTTAACAATAATGGCACCATTATCTTTTGTTTCAATGCCAGCAGCCTCCAGGTTAAGGTTTTCAGTGTTGGCAACACGGCCAATGGCGGAGAAGACTAAGTCGCAGTTAATGCTTTCGCCTGTATCTGTTTCAACGGTATAGGTTCCACTGTTCTTACTGACTTGTTTGATGTTGGTTTCGAGGCGGATGTTGATGTTTTGCTTTTTCATTTCATCATGTAGGAAGGTACGAACGTCTTCATCAAAGCCGCGTAAGACTTGATCGCCACGATGGATAATCGTTACCTTTGAACCTAAGCCGTGGAAAATGTGTGCAAATTCAACACCAATGTAGCCGCCACCTTCAATGACGATGTGATCAGGCTTTTGATCCAAATAAAAGGCCTCGTCGGAAATGATTGTGTGTTCCGCACCGTCATATGAAGGTTTGCGAGGTAAGCCGCCAGTAGCGATAAGTATTTTATCGGCGGTAATTGTTTTATCGCCAACTTGGAGGGTGTGTTTATCAATGAAGCTGGCGTTATCCGTAAAGACATCTGCGCCTGAATTGTTTAGCATTGTTTTATAAATACCGTTAAGGCGGTTGATTTCTTTGTCTTTATTTTCGATTAGCTTTTGCCAATCGAATTGAATGTTATCAACGCTCCAACCGAAGCCTTTGGCATCTTCGAAGGCGGGGCCATAGTCGGAGGCGTAAGCGAGAAGTTTTTTAGGGACACAACCAATATTAACGCACGTGCCACCAAAGTGACGGCCTTCGGCGATACCGACTTTTGCGCCATGGCCAGCCGCGATACGAGCGGAACGTGTGCCGCCAGAACCTGCACCAATGACGAAGTAGTCGTAATCAAAGTCATGTGTGTTTTTATTTTGAGACATTGTTGTATCTTTCTATTTCGGCGGCGGACATCCAACGACGATGCAGCCATAGCCATTGTTCTGGGCGTTGTGTAATCCACTTTTCAAGTATGTCGTGCGTTGCAGATGCTATTTCATTACTTGATTTGTTCGTTGTCGTAATAGGATCGGTTACTGTGATTTTAAAATCAATGCCTTTCAGACGTTCAATACGAAGGGGGATGATTGGTGCATCAAATTTTTGCGCCAGTGTAACAAAATGTGTTGAGGTCATCGCGGGGTGGCCAAAGAAATTGAGCTTTTCACCTTCGTTAAATTTTTGATCAATGAGAATGCCAATGCCTTCACCAGATTTTAAAGTCTTTACCATGTTACGCGTGCCACTGCGGGATTTGGGGATTGGGCTTAAGGCGCCATCAGTTTTACGGATATTGTTAAGAATGGTGTCGACGTAAGGATTGTTTGGGGCGCGGTAGACGGGGTTTACCTTGATGCCAGTCTGAATTAAAAACGCAGGCGGACAAATTTCCCAGTTACCGATATGCGCGGACACAAAAATAGGTGATTTGTCTTTGAGCTTTTTGAAGTCTTCTATACCAACGATTGTCGTGTGGTGTTTTGCAATGGTTTTGATGTGAGGGTATTCCATCATAACGCGGCCTAAGTTTTCCCACATGCCAATGAGAATGACTTCTATATCAGTATCTTTTTTGTCAGGAAAGGCGAGCTTTATATTAGCCCGCGCTTTACGTGATGCGGCGAGGTTTCTGCCTATATTACGCCCTAGCCACGCGCCTATGTTTGATGCCCATAGGGCAGGCAGAACTTTGGAGAATAAAAGAAGGATGGAAAGTAAAACAGCTTCTATAAAATAACGAATTTTTTTCAGCATCACTTTAGGTGCTCTTTTAGATATTGAAGCAAGGCGTTTTCATCTTTAAATTCTAATTCGATTGGTAATGTTTTGATTTTATCTTTGACCTCTTTTGGTAAGCGAACATGATCTTTTTCGGTAGTGATGAGTGTCGCTTCATTCTCTTCAGCTTTTTTTAGAAGTGTTTGAATTTCATAGAGGCTGTAGAGGTGATGATCGGGGAAAGGATACCATTTCAAAACGTTTGCGTTCATTTCTTGAAGCGTGGCTAGGAATTTCTCAGGGCGACCAAGGCCAGCAAAGGCAACATAGTTTTCTTTTGTAACATCACCGCTTGCGTTAATGCGTGCTTCAAATACAGGCTTGTCGGATGTAAGGGCATTGCCGATGCAAATCACGGCGTTTGTTTTTGGTAAGATGCGGGAGAGGGGTTCGCGCAAAGGCCCAGCAGGGATGGTTTTGCTGTTACCAAAGTCTACGGCGCGATCGATGACAAGGAAGCTTATGTCTTTATGCAGGGCATTGTTTTGTAGGCCATCATCCATAATGATGAGGTCTATGTTATTTTCTTCCGCTAATTTTGCGCCGTCTTTGCGGTTTTGGGAGACTATAGTTTTGGCCTGTTGCGCAAGCAGTAAGGCTTCGTCACCCACTTGCGCGGCGCTGTGTTTTTTGATGTCAACGAAAGTGGCGCGCTCAATTTCACCCCCATAGCCGCGTGTTAAGAAAGCAGGATTGGTTGCTAAGTCATTATCTTTGATGAAGTTTAGAAGTCTGATAGCGGTTGGTGTTTTGCCACTGCCGCCAGCAACGGCATTACCAATACAGATCACAGAGATAGTGGATTTATATGTTTTGCCTTTCAAGGCTTGATTGGTGCGATGACCAATTTGGTAGAGCCATGCGAGCGGTGTTAGGGCGGTGGAAATAATACCAGGCGGTTTGTACCAAAAAGAGGGGGTTTTTACAGGCATGGCTTATCTCGTTGATATTCTGTTTAGGACAGGCGTAATATTTTCCATGACTGTTTTGATGACACCCGTTTTTTTACCAGCAAATTTTTCTGCGCGGGCGATGGCATCGTGACGCATTTGTTCATCATCAAACAACGTGCGTAAGGCTTGTAGAAGTTCAGTTTTATCGTCGAGTTGGTAGGCGGCATTAACAGCAAACATCTCGTTAAAGAGTTGTTGTTGGTATTGTACGTTTGGTCCCGTTAGGACGGCGCACTTCATTTGTGCGGCCTCGATAGGGTTGTGTCCACCACCACCATCATTGCTGAACGAGCGACCAATCACAGCAATCTGGCTGAGGGTGTAAAACAGTCCAAGCTCGCCTAATGTATCGGCGACATAAATTTCTGTTTCAGATGTGGGAAGGTTTTTGTCATCGGTGCGTAATGTCGCATGGACTTTCATCGTTTTGCACGTTGCCATGATGTCATCGCGACGTTCAGGGTGACGTGGTACAATGATGGTGAGAAGGTTGGGTACTTTTTGTTTGAGTGTTTGATGGATA
>JALZUF010000082.1 GCA_023301785.1 Alphaproteobacteria bacterium
AGTGGTCTTTTTCCTGAGTTGTTTGAACGTGCTGTTCCAAAAGATTTATCATTAGCCCTTATTTCTGGGGTTGAGAGAAAGTTAGGCGAACATCGCGTTTCATTAGATGCCTATGGTGTTCCTATTCACTTGCCGCCATCATTATTGCCGCGCGCCTTAGAAGACTCAAAAGAAGAACAAACAAACCAAATTGATATTACCGTTGGTAAAATGGATCGTGGTTTTAAATCACCAGTTTTAGCCCTAGCCGAGAAGATGGATATTTCAGAACGTGCCGCGTTTTTTGCAGATATTGCGAAACGTGCGGGGACCACGGATATAAAACATTTGGGTTTAGTTGGTGATGACCGAGCGCAATTTGGTGACGATATATTTCTTGATCCGCTATATGGGGATTTGCGCAATCATCCGAATGCTCAAATTCGTGAAGTTTTTACAGAAGGACATGGTATTCCTGGCAAGCGTGTGAAAGAAGTTGATGGTGCCAATTTGGGTGTTATCAATAGTGTTTATAAGTATTCGCAAGCCAGACGTGCGTTTCGGGCGGCAAATTTAGAATTTGATAATACGCAACACATGGACACAACGTTATGTTTCGTTCCTTTGTTGGAAGGAGCGTTACCGTTGCCAGAACAAGGCTTGGTTGTTCGCGCCATTGGTGGACCAAGATCTTTAAGAGATATTTCGCATGATGATTTAGAAAAATTAGCGAAGGGGCGTATCTTTACCTATGACCATTTTGACCGTCCTGTGGGTGAAAATTTCCCTGATTGGGTGAATTTACACGCCTTAAAAAGAGCCGTTGCCAATGACCAAACGCCATTTGAAAAGCGTGCGTTCGCCGGAATTGATAGAGATCAAGCGTTAGATTATCTAAGGTACAGGCATTCACCAGCGGCGGCGATGAGCGCGTTTGTAAATGCAATGGGAATTCCACAACAACAAATGACGCCAAAAGCAATGCGTCCGCATTTCAAGCGTGCGCATTCACCAGAAACTGTTTTGACGACAGGTAATTTCTTGGGTGTTCCGCAAGAAGATTTAGAAGCAGCCTTTCCAGTAAATTCAGGTAAAAGAATTAGCGAAGATAAAGTGCCTTTGACGTTGAGAAACTTAGAAGTTGAAGCGCATAGAGCCAATGCCTTTGCCGTGGTGCATCCCGATAAATATCCTATTTCGGATGAGGAAGTTAAAGCCCTTGGTAGTCAGCGTAATGTTGAGATTTTAAGACGTGCGCAGACAGCATTGATTTCATCGTATTTAACGACGATGTCAACACAAGCCGGTGCATCACAACATATTGGTCGCCCGCACTTGGTTGATAAAAAATTCCATGAAGAGTTGGGATTATATCACCCAGATCTTTGTAATATGGGCCTGACAGGGGATGCGGAAAAAGAAGCTTATCAACTGGTAAAAAGTGAAAAAAGTATCAAGCGCGCGCTTAATGAATATGATGAAACTACATATCAACATAAAGTTGATGTACCAGAAGACGAGTTTACAACAGAAGCAGAATTTAAAAAATCAATCGGTGGTCGTGATCTTGGTTATGTCGTGAATATGTATGGAAGCTCTGGCGGTTTTGCCAAGGCCACATACGCACAACCAAAAGATTTATCGTCACGTCTTTCACGACGTAACAATGTCACTATTTGTACAGGAGCGGGAACGCGTTCTGGTATGAAGGGATCAAGTGACGGTTTGGTTGAATCCAAGCAAGCAGGATATAAGGTGAGTTTTGTTGGTGTGCGTTCGCAAACGGATGTATCGCCATTAGAGGGTAGTCACCAAGAGTATTTTGAAGAGATTGGTATGCCTTTAGAACAAGATCCAAACAATCCTGATTATGAAGTTAGTCAAGATGGTGATGTTATTGTTGCCAAAAAAGATAGAATTATTCCGCGACAACATTTGATGGCGGAAATTTCCAATGCAACGGTTATCCATGATGGCGGTAAAGGAACAGTGTTTGAATTTTATATTACAGCGCTTCATAACTTGTCCGTTAATCTGACGGGTAAGAGTAGTATCTTGAGCCACAACCGTATTATGCCGCTTTGTGTGGCCAATCGTGATATTGAAATTTGTGGTGCGAAGCGCGGTATTTATGATGTATTGCTTGAGCCGTGGCGTGATCAAGCGCACTTAATTGGTTTGAAAGAATTTAAAGGTGAAGATCCTGTAGCTGACATTGAAAAATTCTTAGTTGATCATGCAGAAGGGCGAGTCCTTATGTATGGACAAAAAGAACGTCATGATTTTGATTTAAGCGAGCAAGAGCGTCCCGTGGGGCCAAATGTTGCGCAAGCGATGGCGGCACGTGCCGCGGCAAAATCAGGTTTCGTGCCGCACATTTAATTTGTTTTATCAAAGCCGCGTTGAAATATCTTGGTTTTTGTGTCATAAGATAAGCTTCACACATCGGATATATAATGTTTTTGAAGAAATATGATTATCTTCCGCAGGCGGCTCATGGGCCTCTGCCGACGAAGCTGCTTCCTTTTATTTGGCATTTTGTGCGCCAAATGAAGTTGCAGTTCTTTGCTGTTTTCGTTTTATTTTCTATTAGCTCCGTTATCTTATCGGTTATTCCGTACTTCATTCAGATTTTTATTGAAGGACTTGAAGCGATTGAAGATCGTGATGATATTTGGGTGGAGTTAAAATGGCCGCTTATTAGCTTTGTCGGCATCGTGATGATTATGCAGCCTGTTGTCGTGCAAATGGGTGGGTATATTCAGGCCAAGACCTATCCGCATTTTAGTAATATGATCCGCCGTCAGTTGGCGTTGTATATGCACAAGCATAGTTACCAATATTACCAAGAAGAATTTGC
>JALZUF010000083.1 GCA_023301785.1 Alphaproteobacteria bacterium
CTGTTTAAAGGGGGCCGTTATCGGAACCGTCATCGGTCTTATCATGCTTATTATTATAGGTCTTATTTTAAATCAAAAAGACATTAGCCTTATCCCTGATTTTGATTTTAGCCTTATGCAAATGATGACATTATTGGTATTGCCTTTATTCATTTCAATATTAGCGATGTTCACAGCACGTCAAACAGTCTTGCGTGTCCTGACTAAAATGCCGTAATATCAAGCCATATCATGACAAAATTACTAAGCTTATTATTCCTACCAATCTTCACCTTATTGCTAATTTGGGCACTTGGCTGGGGCTGGTTTGCAACATCCATCGCACTAACAAAACCTTATGAACAAATCACAACTGAATATATCGAAGCTATCGTTGTGCTAACAGGTGGTAGTGGCCGTATCAATGAAGGTCTGGATTTGCGTGAAAAACGTAAAATCAAAAAAATGCTAATTTCTGGGGTTAACAAAGACGTCACAGAAAAAGATATCTTAAAAGATAGAAACAACCTAAACAGCGATCAGCTATGCTGTATTACCCTTGGTTACAAATCAGTCGACACCATAAGCAACGCGACCGAAGTTGCGGAATGGGTAAACGAAAATGATATCAATTCATTCTTTTTGGTAACATCGTCATACCATATGCCACGCGCTCAAATGGAAGTTAGAAACGTGCTACCCAATAAAAATATCGTTGAATATCCCGTCTTTTCAAAAGCATTAAAATCATCCGACGGTCATTTTTGGAAATTAACCTTTAGTGAATATAACAAAACATTGCTCAGGTGGATGCAAAATTTAGGTAGGAATAAATAAAGTCATGATTTTATTGCGTTCAATTTTGTTTAATTTATTTTTCTATTCAATAACAAGCGTTATCTGTTTAGGCTTCATTCCATTCCTACTCTTCCCTAGAAAATATGTTCTATGGCTAACGCGCTCTTGGTTACGAATTGTTTTCTTCTTAGAAAAAAGTATTCTCGGCCTAACTTATGAAGTGCGTGGAAAAGAATATTTACCACCATCAGGCAGCTACATCGTTGCCGCCAAGCATCAATCTGCTTATGAGACAATGAAGCTTCACGCTCTTTTGGGTGATCCTACTATCGTCCTAAAAAAGGAGCTTTTAAAAATTCCTTTATTTGGCACATTCCTGAACAAACTGGACGTCATTGCCATTGATCGCACGAATAAAGAGCAATCGATCAATTCGATTATTACTGGGGCACAACGTATGCAGGATTTAAACCGTCCTATCGTAATTTTCCCTCAAGGCACACGTGTCGATGTCCAAGCCACCGCAAAAGATATGTCTTATAAAGGTGGCATTATAAAAATGTATGCCAATACAAATATGTCGATCATCCCATTAGCCCTCAACAGTGGTCTTTTTTGGGGGCGTAACAGCTTCATCAAAAAGCCTGGAAAAGTCGTCTTCGAATTTTTATCTCCTATTGAGCCAGGACTACCCGATAAAAAAGTTATGCGCGCGATAGAGGACCGTTTAGAAGAAAAATCTTTACGCCTGATGCATGAAGCCAAAAGTAACTACCCTTATTTAGAAGCCCCACCTTCTTTAAAAATGCTAGAAAATCAAACATAAGACACAACCATGAAAACAATGCGCAATCTTTTTATAACGATCATCTTGTTCGCCATAATATATTCAGGCGCATGGCTTTACATGAGCATGGAAATAAAGAGTACCATCAAACAATTCTATAATATTGACGGCCCCGCTCAAGGGTACAAATTTCTTGGCGACAGCCCAACAACATCAGGATTCCCTTTCGCGCCAACCATTAATTATAAAAAGGGTTTCCGTCTAAATGATTCTATAATTCAATTTGAGGATTTAACCGTTAAAGGCTTTCCTATTCCTCACCTGCCTTTAAAAATAACAGCTGATAAAATCGCAATTCAAAACCTTCCCAATCTTCAGCTTTACGAAGTTGATAAACTCGAAACAACGATCGCTATTCCCAAATATGTGCCACAACAATTCACCAAGACATATCTAAGCCCATGGCAGCAAGATATTGGCGAGGTCAAATTTAAAAGCATTATGCTCGATAAAAATGGCATGGTAATTAATGGCAAGGGAACTCTAGGCTTAGATGAAAACTTACAACCTACATTGAACCTAGACTCTAAATTAAAAGACTACGCAAAACTCATTCATTTCCTAAGCGTTGAGACAAGTGAACTAAAACCTATTCCCGCCGCTATCGCGATGGGTGTCATGAACAACATGGCCGAAACCGACCCCGAAACAGGCGAAAAATTCGTTGAAATAGACGTAAAAATAAAAGATCAAAAACTATATGCAGGCCCAATAAATGCGATGCGCTTGCCTACAATCGTTTGGCCAAACTAACTAAATTGGGGAGTATAGTCACAAGAAGGAATGCCAGATGGGATTCCTTTACCTTCTAAAAAGCTTTGAATATCACCAAAAGCACAGGTTAAAGAGTTTAAAGAATCTTTAGGTGCAACATTTTCATCAGCTCTACGGTTAATACTAATAACATTAGGTACATCCACGCCCCCTAATGTCTGTTGCCTAATAGATGTTCCAATTTTAGCTCCGATAACTCTTAATCTGTCTTTTGCTTGACCATTGCCATCAACAGCAAGCTTCAAATTCCAATGGGCCGCTTCAACAATCTCTCCTGCTTGCTCCAATCTCTCCGCCAATAATTGTCGAGAACCAGAATCTTCCAATAAGCTTGCTTGCCTTAAGCAATCATTTGCTTTTTCTGGTTCTTCCTCTATATCTCGAGCTTCCCTCAAAACATTTAAAATAGTTAATCTTTCCGAAGTTTCTAAATCGCTTTTACTATAGGCAACAAGCAAAGTACGAACAGCATCATTAAAATGTACGGCTGTTCTAAAATCTTCTGGTTTCCATATATGGTTATTCCTATAACCATATACACCAACTATATCTTGGGTTTGTTTAATGACACGCTTCTTAAACGGAAAATGCTTATCTCTGTCATAAGCCTCCGCCCACTGTCTCTCAAAATAGTTGGGATAATCTTCCATGAATCAGATTTATATAAATCCGTCTATTATGTCAACGCCTAACTATCCGCATCTAAGTAATCCGCTTGCCCTGCCTCTATAATGGCTGGTCGAATACTTCTGGTCTCAGTAAACTGTCGATAAAGATATTCTCCGTCACCCTTTCGGATCGCTTTTTGCAGCGCGGTTAAATCTTCAGTAAAACGCTGCAAGACTTCTAAAACTGCGGGCTTGTTATTTAAAAACACATCACGCCACATCGTCGGATCAGAGGCCGCAAGCCTTGTAAAATCACGAAAACCACCCGCAGAAAACTTAATCACTTCCGATTTAATATCATCTTCCAAATCCGTCGCCGTACCCACAACAGAGTAAGCAATCAAATGCGGTAAATGCGATGTTAGTCCCAAGATCAAGTCATGATGCTCGGCATCCATGATTTCAACCATAGACCCCATAGCTTCCCAAAGCTTCGTCACCTTCTCAATAGCTCTCAATTCCGTATCAGGTAGCGGTGTCAAAATGCACCAACGATTAATGAATAATTCGGCAAAGCCACTTTCTGGCCCAGTCTTTTCCGCCCCTGAAATAGGGTGCGCAGGTACAAGATGAACATAAGACGGCAGACGTGGGCGCAGCATCTCTATCACCGCCGCTTTAACCGACCCCACATCAGACACAATACAGTCCTTTTGCAGATGCCCAGATATCAAACCACCAACCTCATCCATTGCCCCAACAGGACAACATAAGATGACAAGATCACTGCCCTCTACACCCAAGGAAGGGTCCGTTGTGGCATCATCTGCCAATCCCATTGCTAAGACTTGCTGGCAAACGTCTTTGCTCTGATCGACACAAACAATTGTTTCGGCTTGTTTACGCTCAATAATGGCGCGGGCAATGGATGAGCCGATCAATCCAAAACCTATAATTGTAACTTGTTTAAACATTAGAAAATGTCCCTTCTCTTACATTAGGGATTATAAATAAAATACTGATAATTTGGTGTGAAAATATGTGTTTATCCCGCCTATTGGGGATAATAAGCGCGAACAGAGTAAGAAACAGCAGTGGTGTTTTGTCTAATCATTCCGAATTATATACGCTTTTAGTGCCGCCAGAGCAAGCACCATTTCTTCTTCAGTCCCAATCGTCACCCTTAAACAGGTCGGCAAGTTATAGGCAGGCATCTGACGTACAAAGATTCCCTCTTCTTTCAAATGAAGCCTAACAGCCTCTGCGGCTTCGGCTGTTTCAAAATCAACCAGCACAAAATTTCCTTGGCTTGGATAGACTTTCAGACCCATTTCCTGCAACGCGGTAACGCTCATCGCACGGCATTTCTTATTATTCGCCAATGATTTTTCAACAAACGCATCATCTTGCAACGCACCAATACCTGCCGCTTGCGCCTCAATGCTTACGTTAAATGGACCACGCACGCGATTCATAACATCAATCACATGACTAGGCGCGTGCATCCACCCAAGGCGGACACCGCCCATGCCATATATTTTTGAAAACGTACGCGTCACAACGATATTGTCGTGAAGTGCAACCAGATCATGCCCATCCGTAAAATCAGGATCCTCAACATATTCCGTATAAGCCGCATCCAAAACCAACAAGACAGTCTTAGGCAAACGTGCGTGCAAATCCAAAATTTGATCTCGTTTCAGATAGCTTCCCGTTGGATTATTTGGATTGGCTAAGAACAATATCTTTGTATTCTCTGTCACCGCCGCAATCAACGCATCAACATCCGCGCACAAATCCTGCTCAGGTGCCGCAACAGGTGTCGCGCCTGCGCCCATGGCACTAATGGCGTACATCAAAAATCCATATCTTGAGTACAAAACTTCATCACCCACCCCAGCATAAGCCTTACAAAGCAATGAAATCAGCTCGTCCGAGCCTGCCCCGCACACAATCTTTTCAGCATCAATATCATTCTTTTCCGCCAAAGCTTGGCGCAAAGCAACGCATCCCCCATCAGGATAACGGTGCATATTATCTGCCGCGTGCTTCATCGCCTCCACGGCCATAGGCGGCGGTCCATACGGCCCTTCGTTTGAAGAGAGTTTAATAAGGCGTTGCCCCTCCTTCTCTTGGCTCTCACCGCCAACATAAGGATTAATTTTATAGATACTGTCTTTTGCTTTAATCATAAAATCATATAAGATGAATTTATGCCTATTGTCAAAAACTCAAATTTGCCGACGTTTGATCGCCTTCAAGGCGAAGGCCGTACAATTCTTGAATCAGATCGTGCGTTAAGCCAAGATATTCGAGAACTTCACATCGGTTTTTTAAACCTAATGCCCGATGCCGCCCTGCAAGCAACCGAGCGTCAATGGTACCGCCTGATTGGTGAAAGTAATCGTGTTGCACAAATATATATCCATCCGTTCACACTTCCTGTCATTGAGCGCGATGAGAAAACAAGTGCCTATATCAACGAACATTATGAGCAATGGGACAATCTGAAAAAAGAAGGTCTAGATGCCCTCATTGTGACAGGTGCAAATATGTCTGTTGATGGCTTATTACAAGACGAAGGCTGGCTTCAGCTTCGCGATATTTACAATTGGGCTGATCAAAATGTTTGTTCTTCTATTTGGTCATGCTTCGCGTCTTATGCTCTGATGGCTTTTAATCACGATGCCCGCCCACAAATATTTGACACAAAACGATGGGGCGTATATCCGCACTATGTCTTAAATAGAACGCACCCATTGACTCGCGGCATTAATACGAAGATGGATGTTTGTCATTCTCGATGGGGCGGCATTTCACGCGATCAATACGAAGCGGCAGAATTCATACCCCTCATTGAAAGCCGTGATATCGGCGTCCATATGAGCGTTAGTAAAGATGGCTTCCGTAACATTTGCTTCCAAGGCCATCCAGAATATGACACGGCAAGCCTCCTAAAAGAATACCGCCGTGAAGTAATGAACTACTCTGCTGGCACCCAAGACAGCTACCCACCCTATCCAGAAAATTATTTTGGTTCTAAAACACAAAATATTTTGACAGAGACACAGGCCAAAATTTTAAATGATGAAGAAGCAACTATACCCGAAAAAGAAATCGAACCTTTATTAGAAAACACATGGACAGACAGTGCTCGCTCCATCATTTCTAATTGGGTCGGTCACGTCTACCAAATCACAAACGTGGACCGCACTAAACAATTTATGGACGGCATTAACCCTGATAATCCGCTAGGATTGACGCAAAGGAAATAAATCACGACCAATTTCCTGACCCATTACCTTAGATATTTCTTTGATATTAGCAGCCAAAGCTTGCTTTCCAGCATCTCTTACAACGCAGGAAACTTCATTAAATTGTAATCCATCTAAACGCTCCTTAATATCATCTAAAGTCAATTTAGAAAAACTTAACTCAGTTTTTTCTGGATTGTCTTCACTTGCGACAGCAACACTTTGACTCCAAGCGGTTTTGATACCTTGTTCCGTTAAAAATCCACCATGGTTTTCAGAACAATTTTCAAGATATTGTAAAAGTGGTGATTTCGTATACATAGCAACTCCTTAATAAATCTTTTAAAAACTATCTACTCATAAAAACTTTTGAAGTTTATGTCAAGTGATTATGTTTTTTCTCGGCGTGTAGGAACAGCCTTAACAGAAACAACCTTCTCCAAGGTATTCCGCATATCTGCTTTCGCCGTTTTGCCACGTCCAGCATATAGCTGCTTCGTGACTTCTATAACGTGCACGCCGCCCAATGCAGGGTA
>JALZUF010000084.1 GCA_023301785.1 Alphaproteobacteria bacterium
GATGAATAGGTCATCGTTTCATCCAACCAAAGCTTATAAAAATCATTCCCTAGATCATAATGTGCGTGAATGTTTTTCTTGCTACCTTGCACCGAATTTTTCTTAAAGAAATAAGAGATGTGATACAAAACGCGGCGAATATTATCTGCCTTGAAAAACGGATCAAGCAGGCTTCTGTTTTCGATACTTAATGTCAATAGAGCAACCAGATCATCGGTATCCCAGCGCCCCGCGCTATAATCTTCCGCAAAACCAATATCGCCCTTAGATGCCAAATTGCCAATTACACGCCAGTCCTTAATAATAAGGTTTGCTGTCTGCCCTTCAACATCACCCTGAAATTCATATTTTTTATGATCAGGTGTTTCAATCGTCAAATATCCAACTTTTAAGTTTTCCAACCTTTTTACAAGCTGATTAAATATAATTTTATCAAACATATTATAAGTTTTCCTTTAGTGTTTTTACGCGCGTAATCTTAGTTTCTAGTTGCACAGGCTTTGGTACGTAAACGATCCTGTTAAAGAATAGTTTCATGGCCTGCCAATGAATAAGGGTAATTGCTTTGATTGTAACCAGCGGATACGCCCAAAACGCCCGCGCACAAACGCTCTGAGACAATGGAGAAAATTTTCCATTTAATGCCGTCAGCAACTTTTTTTCGCCTTGCGCATCAAAAAAATCAATCCAAACGCCCATTTTATCATCAGGCAAAGTAAAGCGAAACTTGTAGCTCCCTTCACGTTCCAAAAATGGGGAAACATGAAATATTTTTTGCCCCGATAAAATATCATCCTTTTGAATTTCGGCTTGGTCATCATGCGCACAAACGTAACTATGCGTTTCACCAAACGTATTATTGACTTCGCATATTACGGCACGCAATTTTTCATCACGGCCATAACAATACCAAAAGCTTACAGGATTAAAAACATAGCCAAAGACACGCGGCATACACACAAGAACAATCTCACCATCAGCCTTATCAAGCTTATGAGTGGATAAAATATCACGCGCCCATTTTTCTAAATCTTGTCCGTCACGATTACCGTGGTCTTTGTCAAAAAAGCTTAACAAACCAAGACGGTTATACTTAAAGTAAAAATTCTCAATAGGATTTTTCAAAGATGACAAAGGTAACGCTAAGTAATAAATACCGTAGGTAAACTGATTAACGCGCTCAAACAAACGTTTGTGCATCACCTTACCAAACATAATTTGTGGCACAGTTACATCCATGGAATCTTAACATCCATCTTTTTCAAAACATTTACCGCGCTCAGCAATCCATCTTCATGAAAACCGTAACGTTGATACGCCCCAGCATACCAGCAATTCTGAGATCCTTGGACCATATCCAATTTTTCTTGCGCGTCTATCGCCGCACGATTAAACACAGGGTGTTCAAACTTATATTCATCTAAAACAGTGTCTTTATCTGGCTGTCTTTCAGGGTTAAGCGTTACAATAACTGCCCGCTCACTCACAAAGTTCTGCAAGTTATTCATCCAGTAACTTAAGGATACGTTATTTGAATTATCGGTTTGGTTTTCAGATAGGTAAATCCAACTCGCCCAACATGACTTATCATGTGGCATAAAACTTTCATCCTGATGCACAACAACATGATTATCCTGATACTCAAATGCACCAATAATTTCTTTTTCTTGATCCGTCGGATTATTCAACATCATCATCGCTTGATCTGCATGACAGGCGAAAATAACGTGGTCAAACTCCGTAACGTCACCAGCTTCATCATGAACAAAAACTTTATCATGCTTGCGCTCAACCTTTACCGCGCCGCATGATAATTTAATGTCATCTTTAAATTTTGCTGTCAGCTTTTTAATGTACGCACGACTACCACCCGTTACCGTGTACCATTGTGGGTGATCATTGATCGTCAACAATCCATGATTTTTAAAAAAGCTTACAAATGTTTTGGCAGGAAAATCTTTAATAGTGTTAATGGATGAGCTCCAAATTGCCGCCCCCATCGCTTGTAAATAATAATCCTGAAACCAGCGCCCAAGCTTTAATTCCTCAACAGCATCCGCAATCGTAATATCACTTGGGCGATCAAGGTAACTTGTCGCTTTGCGGTTAAACTTCATAATATCGAAAAGCATCTTCCAATATTGCAACCGCAATAAGTTTTGGGGACGGATCATATTCTTACTCGAATATTGTAACCAACCCGCTTTGCCATTCACGCCAATATCGGCGCCAAACGACATATCACTTTTTTCTACGTCTACACCAAGGTGATCAAACATAGCCGTCAAATGCGGGTAATTGCGATAATTGAAAACAATAAAGCCAGTATCAACGGTCTGAACGCGGTCATCAATATTAATATCTATGGTACGGCTGTGGCCGCCAATACGGTCGTTTTTTTCATAAACCGTAACCTTATGACCAGATTCATGGCACGCATAAGCCGCGCCCATTCCCGAAATTCCTGATCCAATGATACCAATTTTCATGATCTATCAATAGCCTACGTCATTATTCAAGTCATCTCAATAAATGAATATAGTCAGTAATTATTGCACTTTATAACCGAACTCATTTATATAGTTATAGATACTTATACGGACAGATAGAGAGTAAAGTTACAAATGGATTACGATATTGCAATTATTGGTGCAGGCACCAGCGGCCTAGCCTTCGCTAGATCATTAAGCGGCACTGGCTTGAAGATAGCCATCATCGAAAAAATGCCCGAAGCAAAGCTCAAAAATCCAGATTACGATGGGCGTGAGTTCGCGATCACCCACCTTTCTCACAAAATCCTCAATGACCTCGATATCTGGCATCGCATCGAAGAGAGCGAAATCTCGCTTATTAAGAACGCCAAAGTTTTAAATGGTGATTCAAATTACGCCCTGCACTTCTCTCATACCGAAGCAGGTGAAGAGAACCTAGGCTTTATGACCTCAAACCATTGGATTCGCAAGGCCGCTTATGAAAGCGTCAAAAAAGCGGGTAAGATTAAATTCATCACAGGCACAGAAGTTGTTGGCATTGAAACAAACAGCAATGGAGGAACGCTGACCTTATCGAATAAGAAGAAAATAACGGCTGGCTTAATTGTTGCTGCCGATAGTCGCTTTTCAAAAACACGCGACATGATGAATATTGAAACATCTAAATTAGATTTCAAACGCACGTGTGTGGTTTGTAAGATGGATTATGAAGGCGCAGAACAAGACACCGCCATGGAATGCTTCCATTATGGGCGAACGCTTGCTGTCTTACCCCTAACAAATAAACGATGCTCTGTGGTGATGACAATTGATACTGATAAAGCAGATGACATTCTAAGCCTAAGCCCAGAAGAGCTTGCACAAGATATCGAGGAGCGTATCGACAGCCATCTTGGTAAGATGACATTAAAAACAAAACTCTACAGCTATCCACTGATAGGCGTTTATGCGAATAAGTTTTATGGACAACGTTACGCCCTCCTCGGCGACACAGCAGTGGGCATGCACCCTGTGACTGCACATGGCTTTAACATGGGGCTTCGCGGCGCTCATACGCTGGCTAATGAAATTAAGGCTGCTCAAGCGCAAGGCTTGGATATAGGCTCAATTTCGGTTCTGAACGCTTATCACGATAAACACCGTAAATTCACACGCCCTCTTTATTTAGGGACAAACGCGTTGGTGAAACTCTATACCAATGAAAGCAAACCAGCAAAATTGTTACGCCATGGCTTATTAAAGCTAGGAAATCGCTTGAAACCTGCAAAACATATCATTACTAATTTACTGACTGAAACTGGCGACAAGGCAGCTTAAAGCAAGCACTTATATATATGTCCGAAAATACGATAAAGCTCAAAGATAGGCTAAAAACGCTGAAAATGCCCTTTAAAGTGCCGAACAAGAAGAAAATGTTCTGGGCGTGGGTGACTTATCAAGCCATCAAAGGATCTTTAACAACAGCTTTTATCTGGATTCCAGCGATTTTATACTGGTTTCACAACTAATTTCCCCCAAATTTCATCACCTAATACTGCATACGTGAGTGTGAACAACACTTACAGAGGCCATTTTCCATACATTTGCGCCAAACACCTCCAGTTTGCTACTATATATATGTAAATTACTTTTATTGATATTTTATCAATTTAGGTGGTTTTAGTAACTAATTTTTAGGATTTGTTGCCTATGCTGATGGCTGGGCAATGTTAATTAAACAATTTAAATGGGGCGAAATACTATGACATGTAACAACGTAATCTTGGCGCAACCTTATGCGGACACCAATGTAAACTATATGATACCAGAAGGAGATTCAGCCAGACTGAATTTTAGTCCTGAGGATATCGCAGGCTTACGCATTGGCGGTAATGGCGAACTGATCATCTCTTTTGAAGATGGCGGACAGCTGACGATTACAAACTTTAGCGAATTATCAGACAGCGGCAGTATGATGTACCTTACAGATGGTACGTTGATTGATCCTGCAATTCTAACAACATCACTTCAGGCCCCTGAAGTATTAGCTATGGACGTTGCTGCAAATACAAATTCAGACCCTATTCTTATTAAACAGCCATCTGCAAACTCTACTCAAGAAGTATCGATGCAAGCTGGCCAAAAATACATTTGTGATTTCGACCCTGCAAATGCTGCAACTGTTGAATTAAAAGATGGTCAAATGGTTTTGACTTTTGCCGATGGCTCACAAGTTATTATCAACAATTATGAAACAGCTATGGCTGGTGAATTACCAGCTGAACTTACAGTTGCAGACGGTACAGCCGTTGCCGCTGAAGAATTATTAACACAAGTGACAGAAGTCGCAGAACCAATTGAAGAAGTCCTTCAAGTTGCCGCAGTTGAAACTGTTGAGCCTGTTGGAGAAACATTAGAAATTGCACAGGAATCAGTAGCAGACGATGTTGCAAACATCGAACCCGCAGCTGGTGACACAGATTTAGATGATCTGGCAGCTTTAGCTGAAGCTTTGGGTGACATTGAAACAGCAGCTGGTGACGAAGGTGGCGGCTCAGCTTCTGCTGGTGGTTATGGTTTTAACTCAACCGCTACAGATGCGCCTTTAAATTCTCCAGATGCATTGGGTCCTTTAGGAGCAACGCAACTGGCTTATAATGCGCCAAACGTGAATCCCGAAAACCCATTCTTAGCCACAGCAGCACCAATAGATGATAGACCTTCTATTGCCGGTGCTGAAGACACATTAGATGAGACAGCATTATTGTTTGATAATCTTGTAGCAGAAGGTGTTGTTGAAGTTGACTTTGGTAATGACGGCCCAGGTGAAATCGGACCAAGTGGTGATTTCGAAGCGACGTGTGAATTAAGTAATAATGTTCTTACATCTGCTGGTGTTCCGGTTGAAGTAACAGCAACAGATAATGGTTATGTTGGAACAGCTGGCAACACTGTTGTCTTTAGATTTGTTATCGACAGCGAGTCAGGTGAATATACTTACATCCAAATTGAATCTTTAGATCACGGCGATACAACAGATCAAAACGAAGCAATTTGTTTAGACTTTGGTATTATTGCAACAGATGCAGATGGTGATCCTGCAAGAACAAATGTTCGTATTAATATTTTGGACGATGCTCCTGTTATTTTCTCACAAATTCCAAGTGTTGTTGATGAGACAAACTTTGATGCTGGCGACTTAACCGTTGTTGGTCAATTTGTGGCGGATATGGGATCAGATGTCGGTGGCGAATTTGAAGGGACAGGTGCGTTTGAAGCATCAGGTTCTTTACCAAATAATGCCCTTACATCAAACGGTCAGGAAGTGACTGTAGCCTACGACAATGCAACAGACACATATACAGGCTCTGCAGGTGGAGAAACAGTATTTACATTAGTGTTAGACCCTGTAACAGGTGGTTATACCTATACACAAGTCTTACCACTGGATCATGCAGATGGTACAGATGATAACGATGAAATCCTACTAACATTTGGCGCAGAAGTGACTGACTTTGATGGTGACAGTGCAACAGGAAATATTACAATTCGTGTTCTTGATGATGGACCAGAAGCCGTTAACGATGTTGATAGCTTAGGTAAAGTTGAAAACTTCGCCAATGGTAACATTCTTGATAACGACGACAAAGGTGCAGACGTTGAAGGCGCAGAAGTATGCGGCGTTTCCTTTAATGGAAAAGATGCTGTTCAACTTGCTGATGGATCATTTGTTATCGCAGGTGAGTTCGGTGAATTAACTGTTAATCCAGACGGAACATATAGTTATGAAAGAAATTTTGAAATTGCACAAGGCAATGCAATCGGCAGTGTTCCTGTTAAAATTTATAGTAATGACGGTGGCGTAGACGTCTTCGATTACATCATGAAAGATGGCGATGGTGATACAAGCCCAGCAAAAATCACAATTGATTTAGCGGCAAATGCAACACCAATTGATATTAATGGTGTTGGCCAAACTGATGACACCAATCTAAATGATGATGGTGTAGACATGATCACAGGTGTGATTAACGTTAACTATCAAGGTGACGATGCAGCTGCAACAACAGGTAATGGTAGCTTCAATTCATCAGGCAATCGTACAGACAACAGCCTTACATCTAACGGTGTTGCCGTCGTTGTTACATTTGACGCAGCAACGAATACTTACACAGGTACAGCAGGTAATGTAACTGCCTTTACAATGGTTATTCATGATGATGGTACATACACATTTACACAAAATGAGCCATTAGATCACAGCAATACTAATGCAGATAATGAAGCTCTTTTCTTAGACTTTGGCGTAACAGCAACAGATGCTGAAGGTGACACAGGCTCTGGTAATGTTCGCATTACTGTCCGTGATGATGCACCAGA
>JALZUF010000085.1 GCA_023301785.1 Alphaproteobacteria bacterium
GCATTATCAACATTAACAATCGTCACATCAGGTTGAAGTTTTTCTTTCAGCACAGGTAAATGCTTCGCCAGCGCATCGCGCCCAGACCGTCCAACAACATCTCCTAAAAATAATATACGCATCTTATTCTTTCTAACTTTATTCCATCGCTTGGTATTTAAAAGGCAATAATGTGGTCGCACTTACCTTAAAAATATCGTCGCTTTCTTTATCAAAAATTATCACATCCGCTTGCGGTGCGTAATCTGTGATAAATTCACGGCAACGACCACAGGGCGGAATAACTTTATATTTAGTTTCGTCACGCTCTCTTACCGCAACGATTAATTCAATAGGGTCTTGCTTAATGATTTCCAAAACCTTGCCAATAACCGTTTGTTCCGCGCAGGCACCCAAAATTGGATTTTCACACTCTAAAACAAAACCTGTTTCAATATGCCCAGACTTTAAACGAACCCCCGCAGACACACCGTGCCAATCTTTTGGTAATTCTGATGTAAAAGCGCCTAATGCCTTTTCAATCAATTCAAAATCCTGATTATCAAGTGGTTGTTTGTTCATATAGTATATTTAAAACCTAATTAAACCTTGTGGGGTCAACATCGCATCCAGCGGGATATCATGCGCTTCCCTCGGCAACTTCAATAACACAGCCTGCTCCGCAAAGCCAATGCCCATAAATGTTACCTCTTTTTGTGCCTTGATAGCCTCCAGCGTTGCATCATAATAACCGCCGCCTTGCCCCAAACGATAGCCCTTTTGATCAAAAGCCAGCAGTGGCGCAATAATCATATCAGGCTCCAACACCTTGCTATCAGATGGCTCAGAAATGCCAAACGCGCCTTTGCTCATTTTCGTCTCATGCGTCCATTGCTTGAATACCATCACGCGGCTGTCTTTTTGTACACAGGGTAATCCACAGACATATCCACGCTTCACCAATTCATCCAACAGGAAACGACAATCAAACTCTTTACCGTACGGCCAGTACAACGCAATGACTTGATCGCTTACGAGGCTAACTTCCTCAAAGAACACATCTATCACGCGCTCAAAATCACTTTGATCAATATTCATACGATCCCGATGAAGCCGCGCCTGTTCCCGCATATTTTGTTTTTCGGTATGTGTCATTCAATGACTATAGAGGATTTTAAACGCCTGTAAAATGTTTAGCTGGGCTTAAAAAACTTTACGGCTATCGATTATGGCTCAGCGATGCCTGATGAATTGATCGCATAAAGCTAGACCCATATAACGCGGGCGCATGAGGATCTGCGCTATAAGAAGGTTTGGGACCAAAACGTTGCTCAACATATTGAAGTCGATACCCCGTTCCTGGAATATTAGCCACTTCGTATTTTTCAACACCAACACGCCCAAACTCTTCTCTAATTTGTGAAACATATAACCGCGCTTGTGAAGATTTTGGATCGCCGCTTGGTGCTATTGACCTTGCCCCAACAACAGAACCAAATCCACCAGCAAGACAGCTCATCGCATTATGAACGCCTGCGTTTAATCGTAAATATTGACCATCTAATTCAAAGCTTAATGTATCCTTTGAATCTTCGTGATCAAGAACACGTGCAATATACCCACGTCCATATTTAGCCAACGCCCTTAATCTATAAGTTTCTCCTTCAAATACCTCGCCCAATTTTTCATTTAGGCGTGATATATTTTTTCTATTGAAGCCTTCAGATTGACTGTCCACGCCCCGCTCATAGTGTGTCATAAGAGTAACAAGAAGCTCAGCTTGGGCAGGTGTTAATTTTACGCGCTTACGGCGGTCGTTCGGTTTATCCAATAACAATGAATCCTGAACAATCCCTCGACTAAACGTCAAATGATCAAACGGATTTTCGTGCCTCTCATCAGATTTGCTTGTTTCTTCGTTTTGCATAAATATGCAAATAACAAGAAAATGACATTATGTCAATAAATATTGGGCCAGACGCGGGCGTAGCGTGTTTACACGCCTGAGCCACGTAGAAAAGATAAAAACGCCGCGGAAGCCGTGCCCTGTTTTCGCTATTCATCATGAAACCCTAAAAATAAGGTGGGCTCTACAATAACCAGACCACGGTCTGGACAGAGGCGGATCCCGGATGAAAAAACATCGGTCTCAAGAATATTGAAGGGTCACCTGCCCCGCAGCTTCTTTAATTATAGGATATTTGATACTGGAATAACAACTTAATTATACGCAAATAAAAAGCCCTCTACCGTTTACAGGTACAAGGACTTTTAAAACAATTTAATATTTGAGTTTAAATCTTAGATTTTACCCAAACCACCAGCGATCTTCTCAATACGCGCAGCCATTTGGTCGATGGCATCAACAATTTGACCTTCGTCTTGCTCTGTAATCTGCAGGCCTTGAAGGGGCGCTGTATTTGTATTCGCAGACGCGTCACGCATATCGAACATTTCATCCGCCATCACGATGGATGCCAACACAAGCAAGTGCTGTTCATTCGTACCCGCACCAGCGGCTTTGATCTCACGCACGCGTGTATCAACGAAGTTCGCTAAATCCATGACGCGTTGTTCTTGGCCTTCATCACAGGCAATATTAAAAGGACGACCATTAATGCTTACACTGACTTCAGCCATAATTTACGCCTCCTCTTTCAACAGGTTTTCAACTTTTGCAATCGCGCTATCAAGACGGCTTGCTAAGGCTTTTGCATCAACATCATTCGTTTGTGCAGGACCCGCAGGGACTGAAAACAGATCAGGTGAAGATTTTTTGCCTGAATTATTAGCCGCTTTTGCCGCTAAGTTTTTGGCGTTTTGTTCTGCTTGCGCCGCATTGGCTTCCAAGTCCTTTAGAACTTCGTGCATTAACGTTAGAGATTCTTTAATTGCTACAGTCACTTAAACCCTCGTATTTAAAAAGTTGATTAATTATTATTGATAATAAAAACCTTAGAGGTGAAACGTCAACGGTAACAATGATGTTATCCACTTTTGTCATTAGGATAACTTTGTTTATCCATATTGACCTACCGCCTCCAAAATTGCATTGTGCAGGAATATAAACTTTGATTACAACCAGCGCCCTCGCGTTTACGTGCATGGCGCCTCTAAAATAGGAACTATTTTAAATATGTCTCAAGCTGCCGCTGCCACTTCTTCAGAAATTTCACTCGATCACAAAAAAATGGCGGATGCCATTCGTATCCTCGCACTGGACGCTGTGAAGGCCGCTAATTCTGGGCATACAGGAATGCCAATGGGAATGGCTGACATTGCCACTGTTCTTTACTCTAAATTCCTAAAGTTTGACCCAAAGACGCCGCGCTGGTTTAACCGCGACCGCGTTATTATTTCAAACGGTCACGGCTCAATGCTTCCTTACTCTTTGTCTTACTTAACAGGTAACGAGAAAATCACATTGGACGAGATCAAAAATTTCCGTCAACTTGGCTCACACACACCAGGTCACCCAGAAGTTGACTTCGATGCCGCTATCGAAACAACCACAGGCCCGCTAGGCCAAGGTATCTCGAACGCTGTTGGTTTTGCAATTGCCGAGCGTGTTCTAAATGCTAAGCATGGCGATGAAAAATTAAACCACTACACATATTGTTTTGTTGGTGATGGTTGCCTTATGGAAGGCGTCAGCCACGAGTCATGTGCGCTCGCAGGTCACCTAAAACTTAACAAGCTCATCGCGTTCTTTGATGACAACAAAGTAACTATTGATGGCACAACAGATTTAGCTTCCAGCGAAGATGTGAAAAAACGTTTCGAAGCTTATGGCTGGGAAGTGATCGACATTGATGGTCACGATGCAGATGCCATTGAGGAAGCCATTAACCGTGCTCAAAAATCTGATAAGCCAAGCTTCATTGCTTGCCGTACAAAAATTGGGTTTGGTACACCGACATTAGAAAGCCAACCAAAAGCACACGGCGCGATTACAGGCGACGATGAGATCGCAGGCACACGCGAGAACTTAGATTGGCCACACGCGCCTTTCGATATGCCAGATGATATTTTGTCTATGTGGCGCAGTCTTGGTACAAACGCACCAGCAGGTGAAGAAACACC
>JALZUF010000086.1 GCA_023301785.1 Alphaproteobacteria bacterium
AATTACATTCTCAATACCACTTAATGTGTCAGTACCATCACCACTCGCCGTTCCCGCAGTTAGATTAATATTAAGTATGCCTGTTGAGGTAGAATAATCGGCAGTATCAATATCAGCACCACCTTGAAGATCATCATCACCTCCACCACCAACTAAAGTATCTTCGCCAGCACCACCAATAAGCGTATCATTGCCATCACGACCAGATAAGTAATCATCACCTTGGTTACCAGTAAGAACGTTTGCTAAGTTATTACCTGTTAGACTGTCCCCTAAAATTGAGCCTGTAATATTTTCAACACTAGTTAGTGTATCTGTTTTTGTTAAACCACCAGTAATAGATACTGTGCTTGAACCAACATCATTTAACACTGTTGTTACGGTTACTATTGCTGTTGCAGCTAAACCTGAATAATTCGCAGTATCGTTACCAGCACCACCATCATAGTTATCTGCACCATCACTCGCCAAGAACGTATCATCTCCAGCACCGCTGTCTACAGTATCATCACCTCCAGTACCTTCAAAAGTATCATTCAAATCTGAAAGAATGTAATTTTCAAAATTAACAACGCTTCCTGTTCCGCCACCAGATAAGCCATACCCTGGACCAGGGTTAGTCAGATCAAGAGAAACAGATTCACCAACTAAATTTACAAAAGAAAGCGTATCGGTACCATCACCACCATCAAGTGCATCTACACCAAAACTACCGAATACAAGATCATCACCATCACCACCATTAACTTCATCGGCGCCATCACCACCATCAAGCGTATCATTACCAGCGCCACCATTAATTTCATCTTCTCCGCCGTTACCATTAATAATATCATCGCCAGCATCGCCATTTAAGAATGTATCGGATGTATTAGCGCCATTAATGGTATCATTACCGTTACCACCATATAATCTATTCAATCCACCTGTACCGCCATTCAATGTATCGTCACCGTCATTACCGTAAAGATAGTTCCACTGGTTATCGCCAGTTATAAAGTCATTACCATCTGTTCCACGAATACTACGGATGTCTCGTACTGTGTCATTTTCAGTCACACCATGAAGAATAATCGTTGAATTAGTCGAATTAGTTAAATTCACAGTAATATGAGAGATTGTTCCATTCAATGTGGAGTAATCAATAATATTATTACCACCTGAAGAAAAATTTCGACCATCGTATGTATCACCGCCAAGACTAGCAAAGAAATTATCTGCAACATTTCCACCTAAAATATTATTTGCTAAGTTATTACCGGTAATATTATTTGTATAGCTGAAGGCACCTGTAATATTTTCAATATTTTCAATTGTTGTATTTGGTCGACCTGAGATATTTACAGTCGTAACACCAGCATCCAAAAGATCAACTGTGATACCGCGATTATAATAGAAACTCGCACGGTCAATCCCATCACCACCATCTAAAATGTTTCCGCCATCCCTGTCTTGGAAGTTATCACTACCATCTTCACCGTAAGCAAAAACACCGTTAGTTAAAAATAATCGACCTATTTCTATAGTATCATTACCAGCACCGCCATAAACTTCACCACCGTCAACATCCATTCGAAGGTTATCATTTCCAAGGCCGCCATCAATGTAACTAATTATTGTGTCATCAGTAAAAATACTATCATTACCCTGTCCACCAATAATACGTTCAATGAATTGCCCTCTATCTGCCTCTACACCACCAACATTAATAGATACCAATACCGCAGCTCCACCTGTCGCATCCATACTGATACCACCAAGAAGACTTGAATAATCAATTGTATCTACGCCATCACCGCCAAAAATATCATCGTTACCACCTTCAGCAAAAAATGTATCATCGCCCAAACCACCAAATAAGAAATTATTATTCGCATCACCACGGATAATATCATTACCTTGAGAACCAATAACTTTTTCTATATTACGTACATTATCTGTAGCCAAACCGTTAATTAGTACGTCTGAAGCTGTTGAACCATTTAGAGTAATATCAATATAATTAGTTGCAGTTAAAGCGGAGTAATCAACCGCATCTTCGCCACCAGCGCCACCATCTATTGTGTCACTACCTGCGCTCCAAAGTATGGTATCGAATACACCATCACCTGCATCAATAATATCATCACCAGCGCCGCCATCAATAGTATCGTCATTAAAACCACCATTGATTGTATCAATACCATCACCACCCATCAGAGTATCGTCGCCATCACCACCATCAATAGTATCGTCGCCATCACCACCATCAATAGTATCGTTACCAACTAAGCCACGAAGAGTATCGTTATTTGTGCTTCCAGTAATATCATCATTACCGAAGGAGCCTTCTAATATTTCAATGAGTCTTGCTTTATCCGTGAAGTTACTTCCGCCGCCATTGACAATAACATCAAAGAAGCCGCCGCCGTCTAATGTGCTCATATCAGCAACAATTCCAGCAGTTGAATAGTTGTAAGTTAGCGTATCAATACCTGCACCACCATCTACAGTGTCATCACCATCTCGTGTGCTGAATGTGTCATTACCCGCACCACCTTCAAATGAATTTACGCGCGTATCACCATTGATTGTATCATCGCCCGTTGTACCGATAATATTTTCGATGTTTCTAATTTCGTCGTCACTGCCACCTGTAACGGTAACAACAGCATAATCACTTCCATTTAATGTAATACTTATTGCCGTTACACCA
>JALZUF010000087.1 GCA_023301785.1 Alphaproteobacteria bacterium
GAGTTTGATTATGTGTTGCTTGACATTATCCGGAAGATGGTCAAGTTCAAATTTCGCAAGTAATTGTTCAATAGAAAGTGTCGGTTTCCTGAGTTTAGTGTTATATTTGTCAGGAATGGGATCATTGCATAGAACATCTCGAAATTTGTCAAGGTTGGGAAGATGGAGGTCCGGTTTGACAAAAGGTTCTTCAGTCTCAAAGGATTGATCAGGGATATCTGTTTGGGCTGTTTCTAGATTGTGTGCCATACAATGGGCTCTGTTGAGCCAAACTTTTTCAGCCGCCCCATTGGGAAGGTTGGTGATGACTGCTGTTGTGTCAAAATCATAATCATGCGAAGTTTTTGAGATATGAGCTAAACGGGAGTTAGGCTGTATGGTTAATGGTTTGCTCGAGAGATTTTCTATTAATATCTCGGTGCGGCCATGAGTTATGATATTTACACAAGGGATGATTCTGTATTCTGGTTGGGACTCGTCTAGCTGTAATATTTCAACAGTGAGGTCATGATAATTGGACTGAATGTCATCATCATCCTGCAAGAAAACTTCAATTCTTTGGCTAGAAGTGGGCGGAAGAGTGTGAGATTGTTTGGAAGAAAGAATGTTATGTGAGTCAGAAGAAGCTTGGAGAAGGTTTAGGCTGGGTGTACCTTGATTGGTAATTGCTATAGATGTTTGTTCTTTGATAAAAGGGACGTGATGGGTTTCTCCCAAGCTCTTTAGGTAGAGCCCATCAGGTTTGAGCATTTCAAAGACCCTTGGGTTTTTGAAAATGTCCCGGCCTAGAAATATGGGGGTGTTTAGTTTGTTGATAATTAGTACACGAACCCTTAATCTTAGTAGTTGGTCGCTGCTGGTTAGAAAGAATAAGGAGATGACCGCCTGTCCAACAATTTGTAATGTCATGTCTTCCGAGATTCCTGTAACTTTGCCTGAGCATGCTGTGAATAGGCAATCTTTATCTTTGATGTTATTCCAGACTTGGAGACCCATGCAGGTGTGAGAGCATCCTGTGTCAAACAAAGCAAGTCGTGCATCATGATCTAGGTGATGAATTTTTACTGGGAGATACCAGAGGTTAGAAGGATTGGCATTTTTGCAGTCTAAAGCTCGTGGTGTGTCGAATGATTCAGCAAATTGACGCATTTGGGCCCTCGAGTATTTGTATGTGATGTTAGTAAGGTTAGCAGGGTATAAATAGAACAATAGGTCTGTCTTTTTCGGTGGGCAGTCGGATGTTTGAGCATGTTTATCTATGCCTGGGGCGTCTTGTTTAAGCAGTTGAAGCTGTGTGTCAGACAAAGCTGGGGGAAGAAAATCAGTTAAACATGAGATTAATAGCTGTTGTTCATGAATTGGAGAAGAAAAAGTATGTTGTTCAGGAATCGTGTCTGCTATTTGCGTCTGATCAATGGCCTGTTGGTTCAGCAAGAGAGGAGAAAGAGAATTAGCATTTGTCTCTGTCGACTTCGGCTTATGTAGAGTATGCTTGTCTAACAGGTTGTGAGAAAGATCTGAAAAAGAAGACGAAGAAGCAACCGGAGAAGGAGAAATTTGAGAAGCAGCATTGTCTATTGAGTCGGGAGCTAAATTGAGAACAGCTGATTGATGAGTGTGCTCTGTAGCCTGGGCTGATTTTTCCAAAGGAGTGGAATTAAGAAAAGGCGAGAGAGATCTCATGTTTGTATTTTCTTGGGAAGATGGATCAGCTGATGGTATTGCAGATAGAGAATCGACGTTAGTGAGACAGTCAGAGGAAGAAGAAGTAGTTGTGTGTTGTAAGAAAGAATTCGTTCTTGGCTGAGGTGCGTTGAACAGGTCGGGACGAGTCAATGCTTCTCCGCGGTAGTAGGCGGGAGGGTCAGCTAGGCGGCCATTTTGCCATTTGAGTGATTGGCTGATGCGGTCGTCGAATTCTACTATTGCACTTCGCTTAGCCTCAACAGCTGGCTGACTGAAAGTGGTCGGGCCGGTCGGCCAAGGTTTGCTGGTGGCTCGACAGCTGTGGAGAGCGTCAGTCCGGGTCGCAGGGGAGACACTCGGTGAGACTGACAAAGTAGGAGAAGAAACATTTTCTAGGCTTGTGATTGGTGCATGCTCGCAAGAGGCCGAAGGAGCAAGATTAATCGGGGAAGAAGAGAAATTGGGAGTAGGCAAGGTATTGGTGTGCTTCTCAATGTTTTTTCTAGTCGGTAATCGGAGCTGAATTTGGTCCGTAGTTGAATTGGAAGAAAAAGGGGAATTGGTGTTAGGGATAGATAAATTGCTGTTAGCCTGTTTGGTGGGGGAATTAGATCTCAACTTCGAAGTTGTATAGTTTGAAAAAGAATGGAAGATAGATGACTGTTTGGCAGGAGGTTTCCAAACAGTGAGCTTTTTGTGTCTATTGCCAGTTTTTCTGAGTAAAATTAGATTTGCGGGGAAAAAGTTTTCGAAAATGCATTGGCTTGAAGAAACTGTTGGATTGTGAGAAAAGTTTGTTTGTTTGCCCTGGGTATCTCTCCCAGGATTTGCTAGTTTTCCGCAGCTGTGGAATCAGCAGTTGGGGTAGAGACATTGTCTGTGACCGTGGCTTCTGCCATGTTTGTTGATGAGTCAGGTTGTGAATGCCGTGCGAAAGATGTCGGGTTTGATTTCAGGAATTGCTTTTTGACGTTGTCAAGCATTTTGCCAGAACCCACTTCAGTGATATAGAGGCCACGGATCCCTGTCATTTTGCAATCTGATTCTGGGTGAAAAGCAATACGATTGTTTAATTCACAAATCTTGCATTTAAATTGGGAAAGATCTTTATAAAGTGGACAACCATTGGTGCCATGGGTGGTGGTGAGGTTAACTCCCTGTCTTGGTGACCAGTAAATTTTTCTGTCTGTCGTAATGTGGAGCTTTACCGGGGGAGAATGGATATCTTTACAATCCATTGCTCCTTCCCAGCCACATTTGAAACAAAAGAGAAGGCCACTGTTGTCGGCATTGCCATTTAAGTAACTGAGAAATTGCATGTCTGGGCCTGTAGCTGACAGAAGTTTGTCCATGAATTCTTTTGCTGATTCAAATCTGCCCTTCTGTAAAGATGTCATTGCCCTTAGTTGCCTGCCCAGAGAATTTCCTTGATAACGCTGCCTTTGAGGATTAGGTTTTAGCTGATCTTTGGGAGAACCATAGTTGCCGTCCTGGCCATAGATGTTACGAGGATATCGTATGTAGTCAGGGTATTTTGGAGTTGGTTTGTCAGTGGACGGGTGTATTTTGTCTGCCTCTTGTTTTTGTGCCAAATCTGAGCGGAATTTTGCCGCTGCTAATGGCCTTTGAGCTCTCAGGATTTTGCGCTGGTGTGCAAGATCTTTGTCAATTTCCATGTCATTTGGCATGGTCGGGGCCGGTTGAGAAAAAGAAGAAGGTTTTTGGGCATCTTGTTGTGCTCTGTCATGTCGACGTTTTTGTTCAGCATGATCTGTTTGTGATTGTTGAAAAAGTCGTCGTTTTTCATTGTATGCTTCTCTGCGTTTTTGACGTTCAATGTTCAGTTCAGTGTCAGCAATTGCATTTGGTACTTGGCCCCAGAATTTTTC
>JALZUF010000088.1 GCA_023301785.1 Alphaproteobacteria bacterium
GTACGTTTTCCCGCACGTGTCTGCAACATATAAAGTTTTTCTTGCTGAACGGTAAATTCAATGTCCTGCATATCTTTGTAATGTGTCTCAAGCTTCAAGCGCACATCATTTAATTGATTAAAGACTTCTGGCATGACTTCTTCCATTGCTGGAAGATCACTGCCTTCACGTTCTTTTCCTTGTACGGTCAAGCTTTGTGGTGTGCGAATTCCCGCGACCACGTCTTCACCTTGTGCATTCACAAGATATTCACCATAGAAAAAGTTTTCGCCTGTTGATGGGTCACGTGTAAAGGCAACGCCTGTCGCACAATCATCGCCCATGTTACCAAACACCATTGATTGAACGTTCACAGCCGTTCCCCAATTTCCTGGGATATCATTAATCTTACGATACGTAATCGCACGCGGCACCATCCATGAGCTAAACACTGCGCCAATTGCGCCCCATAGTTGCTCTTGTGGGTCTTCTGGGAAAGGTTTACCTAAATTGCGTTGCACCATTTCTTTGTATTGGGCGACAACGTCTTTCCAACCATCAGCCGTGATATCGGTGTCTTCGGTGATATCCGCGTCACGTTTATGTTGCTCCATGATGTCTTCAAAATCATGATGTTCTAGACCCATCACAACATCACCGTACATTTGGATAAAGCGGCGATATGAATCCCACGCAAAGCGTTCATCACCTGATTTATTGATTAAACCCTGAACCGTTTCATCATTAAGTCCTAAGTTCAAAACAGTATCCATCATCCCTGGCATAGAAACGCGCGCGCCTGATCGTACAGAAACAAGAAGCGGGTTTGATGCATCACCAAATTTCATATCCATTTGGTTTTCAATTTTCGCAATCGCTTCGAGGACTTGCGGCTTTAACTCTTCGGGGTAAGTGCTGTCATTATCATAAAAGGCCGAACATACTTCAGTTGTAATCGTAAACCCTGGGGGAACAGGTAATCCAAGAGAGGACATTTCTGCGAGGTTCGCTCCTTTGCCGCCCAGTAAGTTTTTCATGTCGGCTTTGCCGTCTGTTTCTTTACCGAAGTGATAAACCCATTTAGTCATTTTAAATGCCCTTTATATGATAATAAGAAAGTTGATTGTACTTTAGAGAGATTCTGATAATAAAAATAGAAAATTTTGACATTAACTTGAGCGTGCCATTGGCTTCAAAGGATGAGAAAGCGGCTGAAGGCTTCTGCCTGCGGGAAGGTCCCCAACATTACATTGCGGTCTATTAGGCATTGATATCGTCATCAACGCATTACCGCGATCTACACGGTCTTGCTCTAAACTGTTGATGTGCCGTGCCCCTTTAGCGCCGTCAAAGTTTTTTATGATATGTGGTATTGTCGTACAGGATAAACCTCTATCGCTCGCATAGTCAGCAGATGTCGTTTCAATTCCCATTGAGCGCAACATATCTTTCACCATAGATCGGCAATTAATGCTGTCTCCTTGATTACTGGGATCTGTAAATTGAAGACCGAGAGCACGTGCCCTAAAGCCATACTTTAATCCATGTATCCATTGTTTTAAGGCGTCTTCATTTGATTTTGGTGTACAAACCTTTGAAAACATTAAATCTTTGTAACGGTCTGGATAAAACTCAGGATCAGATATGCCGCGCTTTAAACGCGGAATGACCAAACGGTCTAAACCGCCGTCAAAATCAATTTGTTCTTTGAGGGTGATTTGCTCGCCATGTAAATAGGCAAGGCAAGCACCTGTATGGAACTGACTGCTATTCGAGTCATTTGCGCGGCGCTCCGTAACAAATATCTGTGCTTGATCTGTAGACATACGGGAACATAATAAAATATTATGTCCAATTCAAGTGTTTTTTATAGGTCTTTTATCATCATAAGGCATAGATCATCATCGGCAGTATAAGCTTGTCCATAGGTTACACCTTCACGGTCATAGGTGGCGCCATAACCATCAGGCATATAACCCATTTTAACATACAACCTTTGTGCAGGGCCATAATCCTTTGTTAAGCCAACTGAAATTCCTATTTGCGTTACTTCTTGATCTTCCGCCATTTCTTCAAAAGCATTGACCAACGCGGTGGCAACCCCCTTTTGACGCACATCGGGAATGACGTTTAAGTCCTGAATTTCTGGAATCTCTAACTTTTTATATAAGTTATATTTAGGTTCAAAATTTAAAATCCCAAAGGCAACGTCTTGCTTATCCAACGACGCAATAAGAACCACACAGTCCTTTTCAAAAAGGCTTTCGAAATAACCTTCGTGCTTCTTGCCGATAGAGTCATAGAGCTGATAGAGCGATGAGGTATCGCCCGCATCGGCTTGGCGTATTTCAATTTCCATTAAGGTTTAACGCACTTTGGATATTGTGCCGCCGCAACGCGTTTCCATGTTTGCGATTTACCCAACAACGGAATCCCAACATAACCACGCACGACCATTTTATTATTATCATCCATCAGCTTAAAGTTAGCATTATAGATATCACCTTCATCGGCCTTATAGATTTTTCCGTTCACCCATTTATTAGCTTCCTCGCCTTTTTCAAAACCTTGCATGATCTGCAGGCCGCATATGGCCTGACCACGTAATGCCTCTTTTGGGTTTTTAAAATCGTACTTCATGCCGCCTTCAGTAACCCAAGCAATATAACCACAAGTCTTATCACCACAAGTTTCAATGCTAATCGCTGAGCGGCCATTCTCCGTCAGCCACAATCCATTTGGATTGGCGGCCTGCGCAGGGTTAATGGATATAAAGCTTAAGAACAACACAGTTAGAATAATTTTCATTTGAATCTCCCTTTTCATGAAACGTCTAAAATAAAGCACCCGCATCGCGTAAGATATTTTCTGCGCCAGATGAATAACTTCCATCTTTATTATGAAGAATTAATCCAGCGTGTAAAGTTGTTGGTGATTTTCTTTCCCGCCCACAACGTATGACAACGCGCTTGGCGGCTTCACCGTCCTTTGGCCATAGCGGGAAAACCTCAATATTGCCAAATCGTGTGCCTAAGGCCTGCATTATCTTATGCATCATATCGGCGCGATGGATTATCGTTAAACTGCCCCTTGGTTTGAGGCAGTAAAAGGCCGTATCGACCCAATCCTGAATACTCAGGTCTGAATGCTCATGCCCCATGGCGGTGGCCTTTTCTTCAGATGGTGAGCGTAAATGCTTGCCCGCCTCCAAATAAGGTGGATTACAGATCACATGATCAAAGGCTCTTTCTCGCCTGAACTCTCTAATATCAGATGTTACGAACTCGCAGCGATCTTGCATTCGGTTTGCTAATGCATTTTCTTGCGCCAATTTGGCATGATCCGCTTGGATTTCTACGCCTGTTAGATTCAGCCCTTCAACACGGCTCAGCACACAAAGGCCCGCGCCACCGACGCCGCATCCCATATCAAGAAGCTTATCTCCCGCTTTGGCAGGGCAGGCGGAGGCTAAAAACACTGAATCAATCGATGTTTTGAAGCCATCTTGCGTATGAAGTAACTTTAAACGCTTATTCAGGACATAAATTTCTTGAAAGGGTTCCATAGGTGCATTAAACCATTCTTATGGTCGCATTACAGCAAAAAAAGACGGATAGCTTAAATCCACTGGACGTTCTTCAAGAACAGATGGCATCGGATATGGATGCGGTCAATGTCATGATCTTACAGAATATGCAATCAGAGGTGCCGCTTATTCCACAACTAGCTAGTTATCTAATTGCGGCGGGTGGTAAACGTATCCGTCCACTTTTGACATTATCTTGCACCGCCTTATTCGATGGCGACATGAAACGCGCCCACGCCTTATCGGCAGCAGTTGAATTTATTCACACTGCAACCTTGCTACATGATGACGTTGTTGATGACAGTGACGAGCGTCGCGGCAAGAAATCTGCAAACGTTGTTTTTGGCAATGAAGCCAGTGTGTTAGTTGGCGACTTTCTGTTTTCACGTGCATTTCAATTAATGGTTAGCGATGGTAATTTAGATATACTTCGTATCCTTTCAAATGCCTCGGCTGTGATTGCCGAAGGTGAAGTCATGCAATTGGCCGCGCAAAATAATATTGATACGACGATGACAGAATACGAAGCCGTGATTGAAGGCAAGACCGCGTCGCTCTTTGCCGCCGCTTGCGAAGTTGGCCCTATCATAGCGGATCAGCCAAAAGAAATCGTCAGCGCGATGCGTAACTATGGGCTTTATCTTGGTATGGCCTTCCAAGTCATTGATGATGTTTTGGATTATAATGCCAACCGTGAAAAATTAGGTAAAGCCGTTGGTGACGATTTCCGAGAAGGAAAAATGACGGCACCTGTTATCTTCGCCATTCAAAAGGCCGATGCGACCGAGCGTGAATTTTGGCAGCGCACTTTGGGCGATAAAAACCAAAATGATGCTGATTTGGCAACCGCACAACAGCTTATCAAAAAGCACAACACTTTAGCGCAAGGCATTGAAATGGCTCAAACTTATGGGGGGCGCGCTATTGCTTCGTTGGAGATTATTCCTGATGGGACGCTCAAAGAGACATTAAAAGATCTAATCTCCTTCACGATCAATCGCGAATTTTAGTCCACTTCTTTGTAACTTTCTTTCTTTTGCCGCGAATAAAACTTGTACATGAATTTTTACAGGCGCAAAATATAGATATGAAATATTTTATTTTTATTGCTGTGACTTTCTTTATCGCCCTGCCTGCGCAGGCGCGGCCTGTGTCTTACCCGACAGGGTGGACGGTGATGTTGATGAATGACAAGGATTCAAACTCTTCGCATATTCATTATTCGCCTACGGCAAAATATTCGGTGGGATGGAAGCATGAATATATGCGTGATTCAAAGGCGAATATTGACGCCCTTCAGGTCAACAACCTCATCAAACGTTGGAATAAAAAAGGTGAACAGGCCAATTTCTATTTAAAATCGGGCGTTGGTGTTGCTTATGATGATGGAGAATTTGAACCTGCTGCCTTTACAGGCATTGCATTGGACTGGGAAACACGCCGTTATTTCACCTCTTACGAAAACCATCTTCTTTATGCGGGCGATATCGACAAACATATTACGCATAAAGCACGCGTAGGTATCGCGCCCTATATAGGTAATTATGGCGACCTGCACACGTGGCTTATGTTACAAACCGATTATGACGCAGGCGCAGATGACAGTTTTTCTGTGACGCCATTGGTACGATTTTTCAAAGGAAATAGTTTATTTGAGGCTGGCTATAACTTCGACGAAGCCTTGCAAGTTAATTTTATTCAACGATTTTAAAAGGAAAACACTATGAAAAAATTTCTAACAATAGCCATCGCGGCTTTTTTGGTAACGACCCCTGCCCTTGCAGAAGATAAAAAAGACGACATTGTTGTTACTGTTAACGGCATGGTATGTGATTTTTGTGCACAAAGCCTAACCAAAGTTTTTACAAAAGAACAAAGTGTTAAGGGTATTGCCGTCAGTCTTGATGATCAAACAGTGACCGTGGACACAAAAGAAGGGCAAAGCTTAAGTGATGAGAAAATCAAAGAGCTTATAGAATGGGGTGGCTATGATCTGTCAGGTATCAAACGCAATTAAACTGGCTTTATTTACGCACTGCGCCCTTGCATGGGAAATACTCGAATAGTGCCAAGCTGACGGCTGGTGCGGCTATGAATTCATCGTGGTGAGAGTTACCTGCTAGATACTTCCAGACAATATCTTGAAG
>JALZUF010000089.1 GCA_023301785.1 Alphaproteobacteria bacterium
CCGGCGACACCAATGCGGAAAGGATTTTTATTATCACTCATATTCTTTTATTTTTCACCCATAACAACGTCAACGCGTCGATCAAAACTATTACGTCCTGTGGCACGTGTAGCACCCCAGCCAACTGTTTTGATTTTTTCACCCGGTACACCCTTATCAATCAACGCTCGCGATACTTTTTCTGATCGCTTCATTGATTGTCTAAGATTCAAAATATGCGCTTGTGTTGTGTTCATACCCACTTGCGTAGGACGACTAGCAAAGCCCTCAACTGTGATGTAATTCACTGGGGCAAACTTCGCACTATCCGCTAGATTAGAAATTTTTCGAATATCACCACTGCCCAAACGTGAGGAGCCATGTTTAAAGAAAATTTGGTTGCTAGAAGCCGCAGAAGAACCAGTATCATAAACCGATGTTGATCCATAAGAATTCTGCGCGTTAAAGCCCATATTGTAAGATGGACTTGCTCCCATAATAGGCTGAGCACTATCAACATCATAAATCGTTACACTGCTATCATTAGGTTGCATCATCATAGGTGAGGCGCCGCCATAACTTGGCGCAGGCATTGCCGCCATTGAACGTTGGGGCTGTTGCTGTCTTGGTTGATAGGTCGCCGTAACCGCAGGAATAGATTGATAATTACTCGCACCACCACGTTGATAATTCAAGTTTGGTTCCATGTCAAAAATCTCAACACTGCTTGAGGCAACATCAAGCTCATTCGACATGGCAGTTAGGCCGTCCCCATTGTAAGACTTGCTGTTTTTTGCTTCGGCTTCTGCTTGCGCCTCGCCAGCATGACCACTAAACATGTCATGATCTTTCATCGTCATTTTTGAAAAATTCATGCTTTCGCAAGCAGACAAAAACGTAAGACTGGAAAGGCAAAATACTGAAAGCAAAAAGGCTTTATGCTTGTAGACAGGGTAATTCATAATATAGATATCCGATTCTCCTAAAGACATCTTATCCTGTCTCAAAACCGTATCATTTTCAAGGGGTTGGGGCTGAAATCCTACGCTTATCCCTCATTTTCCTTAAAACATTTAGGGGGTTTTATACTCAGCGGCTAAACGAACATAGTTATCTGCAGAAACCTGTAAGAAATTCCGCTCAGCTTCCGTCATCTCCCGCATTAACTTTGCTGGCGATCCACCCCATAACTCACCAGATTTCACAACTTTATGCGGCGGCACAAGCGCACCAGCCGCAACCATTGCGCCCTCTTCGATAACAGCCTCATCCAGAATAATAGCCCCCATGCCGATAAGGCATCGGTTATGCACCGTACAAGCATGTAATATTGCGCCATGTCCAATCGTCACATCATCACCAATATAAGTCCCTGATAAATTACGGGTCACATGAACAACGGCATTATCTTGAATATTAGTTCGCGCCCCAATGCGTATCTCATGGACATCACCACGCATTTGAACACCAAACCACACACTCGATTGTTCACCAATTTCAACATCGCCCGCCACCATCGCATTATCAGCGATCCACGCGCTGTCATGGATTGTTGGCAAAATATCTTTATATTTCATTACAGTCATAGTTTTCCTTAGCGTCCTCGCGCTTGCGCGCATGACGGCTTTTTTTATTAATAAGGCATCGGATATTGGCGGTACACCGCATCAATATCTTTCAAAACGTCATCAGCCAATTCGACATCGAACGCGCTTATGTTTGATTTTAATTGATCCATTGATGTTGCACCAATGATTGTTGATGTCACAAAATTACGCGTATAACAAAATTTTAACGCCATCTGACAAACATCTAATCCATGCTTTTCTGCAACATCCATATAGCCTCGTACAGTGGCTTGTGACACATCTGTATCACGTTGATTTGGACGACTATCGAGGCTCCAACGACTTCCTTCTGGACGCGCACCATCCAGATACTTTCCGCTAATCATGCCCCCTGCTAAAGGTGACCATGGCAAATAGGCAATGTCTTCACGAAAGCACACTTCCGATAAATACGGCTCATCGTTACGCTTCATAAAACTATATTCATTTTGTATAGATTGAATGCGCGGCAAGTTATGTTGCTCCGCTAATCTAAGGTACGTCATCATTGCCCATGGCGAGTCATCAGAAACACCAAAATGTTTAATCTTTCCTGCCTTTACAAGATCATTCATTGTATCAAGAATTTCTCGAAATTCACCCAACTCACGATCTGTTGTTGTATCTTCAAAATCAATTTCACCCGCCCAGTGACGCGTAAAGTGCGTATTTTCACGGTTTGGATTATGCAGTTGATACAGGTCAATATAATCTGTTTTTAAACGCGTTAAGCTGGCATCAATGGCGGCCTCAATATTTTTACGATCTGCAATATGCTTATCACCGCGCACCCAATCACCATAACCATCATAAGGCATATTCGGCATACCGCGACCAGTCACCTTAGTGGCCAAAATAATATCGTCACGCTTGCCTGATTTTTCAAACCACGTCCCGACGATTTCTTCTGTACGGCCATAACTTTCTGCCGTTGGTGGCACAGCATACAGTTCCGCCGTATCGAAAAAATTAATTCCCTGCTCCACCGCATAGTCCATTTGCTCATGACCCTCGGATTCAGTGTTTTGTTGTCCCCATGTCATGGTTCCCAAACAAACACGGGATACTTCGATATCTGTACGACCTAATTTTGAATATTTCATTTTCTGCTTTCTCTTAAATAATAAATACAGAGTAAAGAAATAGAATTTACGGTCAAGCGTAAGAATAAATTTCATAAATAAAAAAGCCCACATGAAGGATCACGCAGGCTTTTAGAATTAAATTTTATTAGTAATGCTTATTTCAACATAGATATCGTTTTAATCTGACAAACATGTTGCAGTCCGGCTTTACCAAGCGTGCGGCCGATACCACTACGCTTATATCCTCCAAATGGATTGGCAGCGCACGGTTCAACATTGTTATGTGCTATCTCACCCGCATCTATCTGCGCCGCAACACGCTTTACCAACGCACGATCTTCCGCAAAGATATAAGCAGACAGGCCATAGATAGTACGGTTTGCTTCCTCAATCGCCTCTTCTTCGGTTTTAAAACTATAGATGGGCAATACTGGGCCAAATACTTCTTCGTCATACATCCGCATATCTGATGTAATACCCGTCATTAATGTTGGCTCGTAATAGGCTCCTTCTGTAAAACCATCAGGAATTTGTCCACCCATTAACACTGTCGCACCTTTAGATTTTGCGTCTTCAACTTGCGCAACCAATAGATCTTGCTGACGCTTTGCGGCTAACGGGCCAAACACAACCCCTTCTTCTTCAGTATTGCCTAGTTTTTTGGAGGCAATTTTTTCCTTTAGTTTCTGACTAACTTCTTCAACACGACTTTCATGCACTAGCAATCTTTTTAGGCCACAGCAAATCTGGCCACAGTTCACAAACTTTGCCCAGAAAACAGCTTCCAAAATTTCATCCGACAACACTGCATCTTCAAAAACAATACCCGCATCAGAACCACCAAGCTCCAATGTAGCCGGAATAAATTTCTCTGCGGCAATTTTATAAAGCTTCTCGCCGACGGCGGAACTCCCTGTGAAATGCAGCATATTAATATCACCGCGTGCTAAGGCCTCACCCACATCACCCGCGCCATAGACCTGATTAAAAACGCCTTCGGGAATACCGCTTTCACGAAACGCCTCTCCCAAAGCTAAGCCACACATCGGTACCTCTTCAGACGATTTATAAACGACTGTATTTCCAGCGAGCAGAGGTTGCAAAGCGCCCATAACGAAATTCCCCATTGGAAAATTCCACGGTGTAATCACACCGACAACTCCATAGGGCTCGTAATGAACTTGATGAAGCTGGTCGTCATCTTCATAAGTTGTCTCTGGCGCTAATACGGATTCCGCATTTTCTAAGTTCCATTTCAAACGCTCCAGCGTCCAAGCGATTGTTCCTTTACTTCCGTCAATAGGTCTGCCCATCTCTTGTGTTTCAATAAGCGCGAATTTATCTGCATTCTTTTCAACATAATCATAAAACTTTTGAAAATGTGCTACACGCCCCACCACACCAAGTGCTTGCCATTCTTTTTGCACGCTCCTTGCCTTAACAATGGCCTCAGCAACATCATTGCCACTAGAAATGGT
>JALZUF010000090.1 GCA_023301785.1 Alphaproteobacteria bacterium
ACAGCCTTCACACCAGATAAATTTGTTTCGGATAGCTTCGCACCTGTGAAAATTGCATTCCACGTATGGGCGCCAGTATCACTTCGCTCACGATTATCTAGTGTTCCGTCGCTACGTTGATCCATAATCTTACCTTCACGCAAATCGGCTGAATCTAAATCGGCACCAGATAAATTGGCCCCCGCAACATAAGCGCCTCTGAAATCAGCACGTTTAAAATTAGCATTTTCTAAATTCGCGTTTTGTAAGTCACAGGCAAAAAAACAAGATGACATATAATTACCACCCGAAAGATCAGTATTTTTTAGATTAGATCCTGTGAAATCTGATTGAGATAGGTCTACACCACGTAAAGATAAACCTGAAATATCAACAAATTTCAGCATCGCACGTCTTCCACCTTTTTGGCTTAAGATGAATTTTTTATGTAATTCAACAACTTCGTCCAGATCACTCTGCGACATTCGTTTTAATTTACTGGCGGGTGCATCACTCATATATCTTAGGGTATATCTATTTGGTTAATTTGTGAATAATAGAATGCAGACTCTTTGTTGAGGCATCCGCGTTACTTAAATCGCCACTTTCAAGCTTTTGTGATAACTCTTTTCCTAATTCAACGCCATACTGATCAAAACTATTGACGTTCCATACAACGCCCTGGACAAAAGTTTTATGTTCATAAAGCGCAATAAGCTGACCAAGGTTAAAAGCATCCATTTTGTTTATAAGAAGTGTTGAGCTTGGCTTATTACCCTCAAAATAACGGTAAGGTTGATCAGGGTTTTGTCGCCCTTGCATCATTGCTTGGCCTTGTGCCAGCATATGACTTAAAAGTAATTCATGATGATGAGGAAGGCCACTATCATCTTGTACGACACCTATGAAATCACAAGGAATAGTTTCGCTTCCTTGATGGAGAAGCTGGTAAAAACTATGTTGCCCGTTGGTGCCAACTTCGCCAAACAGAACAGAGCCCGTCTCATAATCAGTTATTGCGTTCCCATCATAATCCACACTCTTGCCATTTGATTCCATTTCTAATTGTTGTAGATAAGCAGGGAAATGAAGCAAGCTTTGGGCATAAGGTAAAATTGCCAAGTGAGGCAATTTTAAAAAGCTACGATTCCACACACCAATTAGCGCCATTAAAATAGGTAGGTTTTGTTCCATTGGGGTGTCCGTAAAATGACGATCCATTTTATAAGCGCCAGCCAACAGTGTTTCAAACTTATCAAATCCATGTTGTAAACAAATGGACAAACCTACAGCAGACCAAAGGCTAAAACGACCATTCACCCAATCCCACATAGGAAAAATATTAACTGGGTGCACACCAAACTCTTCAACAGCTTTAATATTCGATGAGACAGCAACAAAGTGCGGCCCAATATCGGTATTTGCGGGCAGGTTATCTTGAAGCCATTGTCGCGCCGTTAAGGCATTATTCAATGTCTCCTGTGTTTTAAAGCTTTTGGAAATGACAACAAACAATGTTTCATCGGCATTGGCACTTTTCAATGCTGTTTGAATATCGTCACCATCAATATTAGATACAAAAACAGTCTCAATAATTGTATCATCATCAGAGGCACAAATATTCAAGGCTTCGCTTACAAGTCTTGGCCCCAGATCAGATCCACCAATGCCAATAGATATAATTTTTTTAATTGATTTCCCTGTTGCACCCTGATGTTGACCAGATCTGACATCAACACTAAATTTCTTCATCTTATCTAGCGCGGCATAGACAACTGGAATAATATTTTCGCCGTCAATTATTACTTCGTCTGAAGAGGGGCGGCGTAGAGCTGTGTGAAGTACAGCGCGATTTTCGGTATTATTAATTTTTTGACCAGAAAACATTGCGTTCTTTTTGGCTTCAAAATCACTTTCACCTAATAACGAGATGAGGTTTTGGATAATATTTGTATTCAGGCGTTGCTTCGAATAATCAAAAATAAAATCATCACTTTGAACGAGTAAAGATTCAGACCGTTTATCATCTTGCGCAAAAAAATCATTTAAATGTTGGTCACGTGTTTTATCGGCCAAAGCATTTAGGGTGTTCCAGCTTGGTTTCTGAGTAGGATTATTCGACATTGGGTAACTCACTGACGGTTTCTTTTGATTCAATATTTTCTGGATTTCCAACCATGATAGTCGTCATTTTTTTAGGATCTAAAACTTTGTTGGCAACACGTTGAATGTCATCGCGTGTTACGGCATTAATATCATTAATGAAATCATCCAAATAAGTAACGCTACGGTTATCAAGCTGTAAACTCACTAAAATACCAGCCACCTTATCTGTTGACGTTAACGATAAGGGCAATGATCCCGTGATATAAGATTGAGCATCTTTTAACGTCTCTTTATCAACTTTATCATTTTTTATTACGGCCATCTGCGCCTCTATAATATTCATCATCTCATTTACAGATTTATTTTTGGTAGAAGTTGATATTTTTATGAGGTTTGTAAGTTCGGGGTTAAAGAGGCTGGAATATATACCGTATGTGAGGCCGCGTTTTTCACGTGCTTCTTCCATCAGCTTTGATCCAAATCCGCCGCCGCCATAAATGTAATTCATAACTTGTAAGGCTTTGTAATCAGGATCATCCATAGGAAGAGACGGCATTGCAGCAGTGATGATTGTTTGCGGAATATCTTTTTCAAAAACAAAATTTTTATTTTCATTAATTAAGTTTACAGGCTCAATTTTATTTTCTTTAGCCTGTTTAGGAAGGTTTCCAAATACATCATCTAAAACAAGAACGGCTTCTGTTTTACTGATGTCGCCAGTTATGCCTATGACAAGATTACTTTGCGCAATCCAATTTTTATGGTGCTGTTTTAAATCCTCTGGTGTCAGGCTTGCCAATGTCGTCAGTGTGCCGCCACTGTTGAAAGCATAAGGGTGGTCGCTATATAGCTTATCATTGAAAATACGGGCATTAATCCAGTTCGGATCGCCTTTGCTTGAACGTATGCGCGCCATATTTGATTGACGCATACGTTCAACAGGTTCTGCATCAAAACGCGGCTCATTTAAAGCGAGCTTCAACAGCTCAAAAGCTTTGTCTTTGTTACGGCTTAGCGTTTTTAGCTTGCCGCCAAAATTATCACGAGATGAATTGAAATAAAGCGTGATTGAATTATCGCTTAATGCTTTTTGGAACTCTTGTGATTTTAGATCGCCGGCGCCTTCATCCATTGTATTAGATAACAGCTGTGCTAAGCCTTGTTGTTCTTTACTGTTTTGAATAGACCCCGCATTTTTGAAAGAAAAGGACACGGCTATAATCGGCAGACTATGATCTTCAACTAGCCAAGCTTTAATACCGCTTGCGCTTTCAATTTCTTGAATATCTAAAAACTTATCTTTGGCGGATACGGGCGCGCTGATTAAAAAGAAAACAATAAAGAGTGCTATAAAAATTTTCATTCTTTTTCTTCTTTCACTTCTTTCGGGGCTTCTGCCTTTTTGGGATATAAATACCCAGTCACGGCGGGGCGTAACCATGGCGCATCAGGATCAAGATATTTTTGTGCAACACTCTGAACGTTTTCTTTTGTGATGGCTTTTATCATCTCAGGCCAATTTTCAATATCGTCCAATGAGCTTCCTGTTGTAATACCATAGCCAATGGTCATGGCAGGGCCGCTGAGGCTGTCTCTTGCAAAAACGGCACTATCAATAAGTTGTTGCTTTGCATCGGCCAACTCTTTATCCGTCACGCCATTTTCACGCAAATTCGCAATCTCTTGATGAACGTCCTTAATTAGGGCTTCAGGCTCTAACCCTTTTTTTGGTGTTCCATATAAAGTAATTGTACCGTAATCAAGCGCTGTACCGCTAAAGGATATACCAACAGACGTTGCATTCTTTTTTTCTACGACTAGAGTCTTATACAGTCTAGTTGTTGGACCACCGCTTAGAATTTGTTCAAGAACCTGTAAGGCAAGAGCATCGTCTTTATTTTGATTAAAACTGGGCGCTATATATGTCTCTTGGAAGCTGGGCTGGTGAATAGAGGCGTGCTCTAATACCATTTCAGTATTGCCGATGGCTTTAGGAACATTGGGACGCAGACGCGATATATTTTCTTTTGGTTTTAACTTTTTAAAATGCTTTTCAACAATAGGTCGAACACTTTTCACGGTCACATCACCACTAATCACGATAACTGCATTATTGGGAGCATACCATTTATCATAGAAAGTTTTCACATCATCCCATTCGTACTCTTCAATTTCATCCATCCATCCAATGACGGGCGTGCCATAAGGGTGGTTTACAAATAAAGCACTCCGTAATTGCTCGCCGAGTAACCCTTTAGGGTCATTTTCGGTGCGTTGCCTACGCTCTTCTAAAACAACTTTTTTCTCTGACTTGAAATGTTCTTCAGGCACAGAAAGGTTCATCATACGATCTGCTTCCATTGATAAAACTGTGTCTAAATAATCGACATGGATCGTTTGGAAATAGGCCGTGAAATCTTGCCCTGTAAAGGCATTATCATTACCGCCCAATTTTTTAACAGTACGCGAAAACTCACCTGGTTTCAATTTCTTGGTACCTTTAAACATTAAATGCTCAAAGTAATGTGCCATACCAGATAGGCCTTGTGGCTCATCCGCGGCACCAACTTTGTACCAAATCATCGATGTCACAACAGGCGCACGGTTATTCGGAATAACAATAACACGTAACCCATTTTTTAAGCTAAATTCTTCTGCGTTAAAAACTTTTGCGAAAGCAGGCGTAATGAGGATTAAGGTGGTTAAAAGAAAAGTTGATATAAACGATTTTAATAGCATTTTATTGCTCAATAGAAGGGGTTTCCCCTTCAGTCACAGGCTTGCCAGCTTTCTTATTCTGCATAATACGCTCACTCTCTTTGACGGGGTCAACGACTGTGGCGGGGGCATCAATTTTCTTGCCGGCACGACCTAAGATTTTATTGAAAGTCGAGGTGCTTTCTTTTTCAACTTTTTGGGTTTCAACATCAACAACATCACGGATGTTTGAGCGTGCGCCATCGGCATTCGCTTTTTGTAATAAAATCGTCTCGCCTGATGTAAGATTTGGGATCACTTTACTGTCAGCTTCACCAAACAACGTGGCTTGTGCTTGTACTTCTGGCGCGCTTTCTTGAGGGCGTTGCATACCAGGACGCGGTAAAGGCAACTGATTAAGGCTCGCTGGCATTTCAAGGGGCTCACGTGTCACAATCGCAAACTCATCAGGTGCTTTCTTTGAAAAATCAAATTGTTCTTGTGTTGCGGTACAGGCGGCCAAAACAGTCGCCGATGCGCCTAATAAAAATATAACATTGAAAAATTTCATGATGCCTTTGCCTCATTTGTTTCACGGTTGAAAAATAAATTATAAGTGACCAACATAACAATACCGACTGAAATACAGCTGTCCGCTACATTAAAGGCAGGGTAGTGCCAACCACCAATATAAAAATCAAGAAAATCTGCGACGGCTTTGAAATGTAAGCGATCAATAATGTTCCCAATCGCACCACCAATCACCATGGATAAAGAAATTGTTTCAAGCCACGATGTTGAACGGTACAGCCATACACTAAAAACAATCACAATCGCGGATGCCATGATAATTAATGGCCATGGGTTCCCCGATTGAAATAGACCAAAGCTTATCCCTTGATTCCAAACCATCGTAAGATTGAAAGATGGCATAATTTCGACCGAAATAGGGGGCAAGCGATAAGGTGAGGTGATCCAATCAAAAAAACCAAGGCTCTCGCCTTGTAAGCGCGGTTTAAAAAAATGCTCCAAGACCAGCCATTTGGAAATTTGATCTAAAATAATAAAGTCTATGATAAGACCCAACCCAATAAGGCGTTTTACGTTATGATTTTTTGTCATTGCAAATTACGCCGCCTGTTGTTTGTTGACGACCGCATCGCAGCGATTGCAAATATGATCGGCATGGCTGGACACTTCAGGAAGCACTTTCCAACAACGGATACATTTCTCACCTTCTGCTTTTGCAAATTCAATTTCCAATGCATCACCATTCTCGATAGAGGCACTTGAAATAATTGCAATATCGGCAATGTTGATATCAGTTAATGCTTTTTGGTAATCATCATTCGCCTTAATAACGGGGGCGGCTTCTAAAGAAGATCCAATTGTTTTATCAGCGCGATGTGGCTCAAGTGCCGCGATCACAGCCTCGCGTACCTCACGAATGGCAAACCATTTACCAGCCAGTGCAGCATTTTCCCAATTTTTGGGAATAGCGGGGAATTCACGCAAATGTATGCTTTTCGTGTCTTCAAAAATTCCTTCAGGACGATGTGACCATGCTTCTTCTGCCGTGAATGACAAGATAGGTGCTAACCAAGACACAAGGCAGTTATAGATTTGTGTCATCACGCTACGTGTTGCGCGACGGTCAAAACTGTCACTTGCATCGCAATAAAGGGTATCTTTACGGATATCAAAATAAAACGCAGATAGGTTATTATTACAAAACTCATGTAGCTCTTTGGCAAGTTTGCCGTATTCATGGGCTTCTATTAAACCGCGCACTTTCTTATCCATTTCAAATAATTGATGCAGAACGAGTTGCTCTAATTCAGGAAGCTCATCGGTCTTTTCTAAGTCAACCATTTCAGCTTGATTGAATCCATCAAGCGCGCCAAGAAGGAAACGTAAAGTATTACGAATACGGCGATACAGATCAGACGTATTTTTCAACGTATCTTTACCAATTCGAATATCTTCCGCATAGTCCGATGTCATTGTCCAAAGGCGAAGAATATCCGCGCCATGTTGATCCATCAATTTAAGCGGATCAACAACGTTGCCTACAGATTTAGACATCTTGTAGCCTTTTTCATCTAACACAAAACCATGTGTCAGGACGTTCTTGTAAGGCGCATGACCTTTTGTGCCACAAGATTCCAGCAATGATGAATGGAACCAACCACGGTGCTGGTCTGATCCTTCTAAATACATATCTGCTTGTTGCGCCAGTTCTTCACGTGCATCAACAACGAAGCTGTGCGTTGATCCTGACTCAAACCAAACATCAACAATATCAAAAACTTGCTCATAATCTTCGGCGTTGTAATTATCGCCTAAGAATTCTTGTGCATCTGTTGACCACCACGCATCCGATCCTTCAGCCTCAAATGTATCTGTAATACGTTTTAAAACGGCTTCGTCTTTTAAAGGCTCGTTGGTTTTCTTATCGATGAACAACGCAATCGGCACACCCCAAGCGCGTTGGCGCGAGATACACCAATCAGGACGGTTTTTAATCATCGCCGTAATGCGCGCTTCACCTTTGGTCGGTACCCAATTTGTATCTTTAATGGCTTTCAACGCAGTGTCACGCAAACCCAATTCATTATCCATGGCAATGAACCATTGCGGCGTTGTGCGGAAAATAACAGGCGCTTTTGAACGCCAGCTATGCGGGTATTCGTGACGAAGAGACCCTTTAGCCAACAAGCCATCCGCCTCATCAATCGCTTTGATAACCGTAAAGTTACCATTACCCATTTTACCATCTTGGTCGTAAATCACATCGCCACCAAACAATGGCACATGCTCACGGAATTTTCCGTCATCGGTAACGTTGTCGGTTACTTCGATATTGTTTTCTTGCCCTAAATAAAAGTCGTCTTGACCGTGACCTGGCGCGATATGCACAAAACCCGTACCAGACTCTTCGGTAACAAAATCACCAGCTAGTAACGGCACATCAAAGTCGTAACCTTGACCATGCAGTGGGTGATGGCAGATCGTGCCTGCAACGTCAGATCCTTTGAACGATCCAACTTCTTTGATGGATTCAATTTTGGCTTTGTCTTTAACTTCATCAACCAATGACTTGGCAATCGCAATTTTGTCACTAACTTTGGCTTTACTGCCTTCAAGCACGCTTTCAATTTCGAAAACACCATACTCAATATCTTCACCAAATCCAATCGCGCGGTTAGATGGCATCGTCCATGGTGTCGTTGTCCAGATCACGATTGAAGCATCTTTCAACACCTCAACTTTTGTTTCGGCAACTTTAAACTTCACCCATAGCGTCACAGACTTATGTTCATGATATTCCACTTCAGCCTCAGCCAAGGCGGTTTGTTCAACCGTTGACCACATCACAGGTTTCACCCCACGATACAGACCACCATTATCTAAGAATTTGTGAATTTCACGCGCAATCTGCGCTTCGGCAGGTTTGGTCATAGTGCGATATGGATCGCTCCAGTTTCCAACAACGCCAAGGCGCTTAAACTGATCCGCTTGGATATCAATCCAACTTTGTGCGAAGTCGCGACATTCTTGACGGAACACAAGCGCATCAACATCGTCTTTATCTTTACCTTCCGCGCGGTATTTTTCTTCAATCTTCCATTCAATCGGCAAGCCATGACAATCCCAACCTGGAACGTAAGGCGCATCATAGCCCATCATCTGCCAGCTTTTATTAATCACATCTTTCAAGATTTTATTAAGGGCGTGCCCCATGTGAATATTACCGTTCGCATAAGGAGGGCCATCATGCAAAATCCATTTTGGTTTGCCCTTAGATTGTTCGCGAATTTGACCATGCAAATCCATATCTTGCCATTTTTGAATGGTTTCAGGCTCTGCCGTTGGTAAATTTCCACGCATTGGGAAATCCGTTTTTGGCAAAAATACGGTGTCTCTGAATTTGTCTTTATTATCTTGTGTCATATCATCCTCTTGAATAGAGGAATATGGGACAAAAAGGACGTTAAATCAAGGGGATCAAAGGCGTTTACCCTAGAATTTCCCGCGTTTTCATACAGTCTTTGTCCATTTGGACAATCAGATCATCAAGAGAGTTAAATTTAGCCTCTCCACGCAGGCGTACCATAGGTTTTATGTGAAGTTTTTTATCATAAATATCACGATCAGGAAAATCTAGAATATGCGCCTCAACTTGGCCAACTTTAACCTCAAACATAGGGCGGATACCAATATTGGTGGCGGCCTTAAGCCACTCATCTTCGCCTTCAATTTGAACCCAGCAGGCGTAAATCCCATAGGCAGGGTGGATTGTATCTTTTAGAAGAACATTGGCGGTAGGGTAACCAAGCTCATGTCCACGGCGGTCACCACGGAAAATATCACCCTGAATTTCCCATTCCCAGCCTAATAGATTGTTGGCCTCATCTATAATACCTTTTCGAATTTTTTCGCGAATACGGCTGGAAGAAATGATGTTCTCTTTATCATCATTAATCGGCTCAACGATTGTCACAGGGATGCCCGCATCCTTAATGGTTTGCGCCGTACCTTTGCGTAACTGTCCAAAGTGAAAATCATGTCCCACAACAACATGCGCAGCATTCAGCCCCTTTTTAAGAATTCCTTCAATAAAATCATCAGCCGTTTGACTGGCAAAATTCCAATCAAAATCAAGGCTGAACAGGAAATCTAGATTATTTTCTTCCAGCTTTTGTCTTTTAACATCCGTGGGTGTAATACGCGCTGGAGGTAGGTCAGGTTGAAAGAGGCGGCGTGGGTGTGGCTCAAACGTTAGAATACCAACACGTTTGCCATCTGCTTTTGCAATGTCCTTGGCTTGCTGAATTAATGCCTGATGCCCACGATGCACACCATCAAAGTTACCAATGACGATCACTTCGCCTTTGGCTTCTTCAGGTATCTCGGTCACATCATTAAATATTCGCATCGACTATAGTAATAATCTCTTGTGCCAGCTTGTCAAAATGTTCTTGGTCAAAATCAGGAATATTATTCTCAAAATGACCCGTTAGCTGCATTTGTGGTGGTAAATCCCTATCGGATAATGGTTTATATTGCGCTGTATCATCGGGATAGAAGCGAAAATCCCACCATTCAGAGGCAATGGGTAGTATTTCTCGACCAATTAATTTCCCTGCGTTAACAAAACTACTCTCTAATATTTTTCTATTATCTAAAATTTCATCAGAAAAGTTTTTACAAGTACGGTGCGATTGAATGTCCATATGGTCGAATGGTGTTCCCATATCAACTTTGTTGCCGTCTTTGTTCAACGGGGCTACATCAATGGCCATGGCACGTGGATGTGCGCCAGCACCTGGTGGCGATAATAAACGATCAGGCTCTTCCATCCATTCGGGGTGTGCACGAACAATATTAGTGTCTTGCATAGATTCTTGCGCTTCCATTGTTCGAAGGCTGTCTTGTAATTCTAAGGTATAACCATATTTTTTTGATAAGTTGCGCGCAACAATAAGGGTAACAGCGGCTAAATCTTTATGCGTCCAAAAACGAGCTGTTTTTTGATAAAGGTCTTTCTCAAAGATATTACGGGGGTGATTTCCATCCGCGTAAACAAGATCAATTTTTATAGGCTCACTGCCAACAAAAATATCCATAGGGATAAGGTCTGAAGGTAATATTTTTTTCATTAGAGGTCTTTATGTGCGCCGTCACAAAATGGTGCACTATCTGTTTGTTTGCACTGGCATAACCAAACATCACCATCTTTTTCGGCCTCAAATTTATAGGATTTAAAGTCGGGCGCATCTTCGCGGTGCGATCCGTCGCAAAAGGGCTGTTTATCTGAATAACCGCATGTGCAAAAGGCGTATTTTTTACCTTCTTCCAACGTTACTTTAACGGGCGCTTTGGCCGCAATTTTTGCTTCGGACATTGTTTTGAACTTTCTTTATTAGAACCATTTTAATTTTTTAAAGATAATGACTTGTAGGGCAACGATGATGATTAAAGCCACGCTAAAAATTAAGAACGCATTATCATTATCGACACCTGGCATGCCGCCAATATTGATCCCCATTAACCCTGTAAAAAATCCTAATGGTAAAAATATCGCGGCAATAACTGATAGCACGTACATATTCTTATTCATTTTATCTGCTAACGCATTCGATAACTCGTCTTTCACAATGCCGGCACGTTCGCGAATGGTATCTAAGTCTTCAACGTAGCGGACAAGGCGGTCATAACTTTCTTGTAAACGACGTTTATGATATTGATCCAGCCATGGTTGTTCTGACGTTCTGATGTGGGCAATAACATCGCGTTGTGGGGCGATATAGCGTCTGAATACAATGGCTTGTTTACGAATAACGGTGATTGCCTGACGCTCTTCAACATCTGGCTCTTCCATGACCTTTTCCTCAATGTTATCTAAGCTTTCATCTA
>JALZUF010000091.1 GCA_023301785.1 Alphaproteobacteria bacterium
TCAATGAAAATTAAAGTCTCTGAAACAAAGGCTGCTAACCGTAGCTTCTTGTTTAGCGATAAGGGTCAGCTTATGGCGACTTACGACAAAATTCATATGTTTGACGTTGATTTGGCGAATGGCGAGAGCTATCGCGATAGCGCGTGGTGTGAAGCAGGGAGCCAAGCGGTGATCGCGAATACGCCGTGGAAGAAGCTTGGGATGACGATTTGTTATGATCTGCGCTTTCCGCATCTATATCGTACCTTGGCGCAAAAGGGGGCGGAAATTATGGCTGTGCCTTCTGCGTTTGCGGCGACCACAGGTAAGGACCATTGGGAGACATTATTGCGGGCGCGGGCGATTGAGACAGGTAGTTTCGTTGTCGCACCAGCGCAAGTGGGAGAGCATGAAGGCAAGCGCCAAACGCATGGGCATTCTATGATTATTGGACCGTGGGGGAATATTTTGGCGGAGGCAGATGGGCAAAAATCAGGCTTTATTACGCACCGTGTTGATCTGTTGAAAACGACAAAAGCACGCGCGGCGATACCGTCATTACAACATGATAGAAATTACGATTTTTTAGTACCTAAAGGATAAAAGGATAATAAGAGGCAGAAATGGCAGATACACCAGAAGCAATTTACGTTGGATCAGAGACGGGCGTTCCCGATAATAAGCTTTATTTTGAGCTTAAATGGGGGAACAGGCACGGCTTGATCGCAGGGGCAACAGGGACAGGTAAGACTGTGACCTTGCAGGACTTAGCTGAAGGCTTTTCGAATGCCGGTGTGCCTGTGTTTATGGCGGATGTGAAGGGTGACTTGTCTGGCCTTTGTGAGCCATCGGCGATGGAAGATTTTCTCGTTAAGCGTGCTGATATTATTGGCCTTGAAGATTATAAACCGCAAGCCTTCCCTGTGACCTTTTGGGATATGTACGGCAAGCAAGGCCATCCTGTTCGCACAACAATCTCTGAAATTGGCCCAATCCTTTTGGCGCGTATGTTGGAGTTGAATGATACACAAGAAGGTATCTTAAACATTGCGTTCCGTTTGGCAGATGAAGAGGGCATGTTATTGCTTGATCTCAAAGACTTACGCGCACTTCTTATTTCGATGTACGAACGTACGAGCGAGCTTTCGGGTATTTACGGTAACGTGAGCAAGGCATCAGTTGGCGCGATCCAACGTTCACTTTTGCGTCTTGAAGATCAGGGTGGTGATAAGTTCTTTGGCGAGCCTGCACTAGATTTGATGGATCTGATGCGTACCGATATTGATGGCAAAGGCTATGTGAATATCTTGGCGGCGGATGAGTTGATGAACAGCCCGCGCCTTTATGCAACTTTTCTGCTTTGGCTCTTGGCTGAATTGTTTGAAGAACTGCCAGAGGCAGGGGATTCAAGTAAACCGAAGATGGTTTTCTTTTTTGATGAGGCGCACTTATTGTTTGATGATGCCCCGAAAGCTTTGATGGAGAAGGTTGAGCAAGTTGTTCGTCTTATTCGTTCAAAAGGTATTGGTATTTTTTTTGTCACTCAGAACCCTGCTGATGTGCCAGATACGGTGTTGGGGCAGTTGGGTAACCGCGTCCAACATGCGTTGCGTGCGTTTACGCCTAAGCAACAAAAGGCAATTAAGCAAGCGGCGGAAACGTATCGCGCCAATCCTAAATTTGATGTGGCAGAAGTCATTACGGAGTTGGGGGTTGGTGAAGCATTAGTTTCAACGCTAGAGAGTAAAGGTACGCCATCTGTTGTTGAACGTGCGTTAATCCGTCCGCCAACATCAAAATTGGGTGTTGCAAGCGCCAGCTCAAAACGTATGGCAATGCAAGCCGATGGCGTTGGTGAAAAATACGACAAAACTGTTGATCGTGAAAGTGCTTATGAAATTCTGCAAAAGCGTGCTGAGAAAGCCGCTACACGAGCAGAAGTCGCAGCAGAAGCGGAAGCCAAGGCCAAACCGAAGAAGCGTAAATCAAATCGTCAAGGTGTCGGTGAAGCCGCAATTAAATCAGTTGTGCGCGCCGTTAGCTCTTCTGTTGGACGCTCACTCGCCAAAGAAATCATGCGCGGTATATTGGGCGGTTTGAAGCGTTAAATTAACATAACGTTTGACAAGCTTAGAGATTTTTTTTAAAAAAGACTGATGAGCGATTTAGATAAACCTGTAAAAACATGCCTTGCGTTTTATAACCCAGCAATAAAGAGTAATCGCAATATGTTTCTCTGTAGAGAAACAGGCGTTAGATATTGTGCAAATGAATTTTATGCCGCTGTTGGATATAATAGTGATGTAGATTTAGAAGGGTCTGTTTTTGTTGCGACGCTCACTTACGGAAGTACAAAAGCTGGCGGGTTTGCAGCAAAGGTTTCACAAACTCAAGAGCAAGCAGATTATTGTAGAGCTAACTTCAAACAACCTAAACTTAGGGCCTAAGGGTTAGTTAAAAAATTATAAGTCGTTTTTAAGATAATATTGAAGTCATATATATTGAGTTGTAAATGTTAAGTTTCGTTAAATATGTTCCGCAATTAAGTGATGAGGGTGCAGTTTTAGCACCAGAAGAGCTGTCTTATTATAAGGGGATTGTTGTTTGCGATTTTGCTGATGTTACGGAGCATATTCAAGCATTGAGAGAATCTGAGATTGAAGCAATCTTTTTTAGGCTACCTGAAGAACACCGTGATGTTTTTGAACAAGCTGCATCAGACATGAAAGACAGCGTTGCTGGGTATGAAAATAAAGAAGAGCAGGAAGTTAGGTTAAATGCTTCTAAGTCCAAAGGATCAAATGACGTAAGGGCTTTTGACTATCAGGATAAAGAATTTATAGCTGTACCACATCTTTCTGAAAGTACCGCGAATGCTTTTTCTTTGGTTTCAGATTATTTAAGCATGGCGGGTTTAGAGTGTCAGGAATTTTTTGCGAAGCAAAGCCCGCCAAATCATCGCAAATTGGTATGCCATGAATTCATGATGCACCATGATCGCTCAGATATTCGCTTTCCAGCAAATGATATTCATACGCACGTTACCGTTGATGGTGTTCCTTTGGCTTTTGAGAAGGATAATTTTATTTTACCAAGTCTAAGAAGGCACGTGCCAGAAGGGTATGGTGTTTTATTTAATGCAGAATGGATGCATGCTGTTGATCGACAAGTTAAAAGAACTGGCCGTACTGTCTTTGCGGGACATAAAGGTCATGATTTTTTGTCGTTTGATAAGTAACTAAGTAATCAATTCCAACGATACATCTAATGCACCTGCGATTGACTTGAGGGCGCGGATTGAGCCGTCTTTTTTGCCAGTTTCAATTTCTGTGAGATAGGGGCGGGAAATTCCAGCCGCTTCGGCTAGATCGCCTTGGGTCATATTTTTATATTTACGAATGACTTTAATGGCACTGGCTGGTCCCACTGTGATTTTCTGCATGACGTCATCGGGCAAGTTATTGTTTGAGCCTGCATTTTTCAATGCGGTAAAATCATGGATAGGCACAAGAACGTGCGGTTTGCCAGAGATGTGAATTATATCATATTGCATAAAATTAAGCCGTTAAGAAATGTATCTACCAGCAACAATATATAGTGATTCTTACGAAGGCGAATTAAAAACGCGTGCTAAATGTTAATGAACCAAAGACGGCTGGATCTTCTTGTTCTTCGAATTCCTTGGTACGGTAATTTAAAGTGTAAGCAATTCTGTAGTCATCGTAAGCAATCGCAAACCCAACATTGGCATCTCCGACCAGATAGTTTTTATCAATATCTGGACTGTCTTTAAAAGTATTACCATCCAAAAAGATATTACGGGCAACGGCGCGGCCATCAAAGCCAGTAAATAAGAACCACGTCAGGTCATTATCGGGGCTGTCGAAGAAGCCTGTTCCTGCCATAGCAGGGCGTACACGTGGCGGCGTATCTTGAATGCGGTCTTTGAAAGGGCCAAATGTTAATGTCGCACCCGTACCCGCATAGGTATAAATGTTGCCAAGTGATACGTTAATGTTGGGTTCTGCTCTAAGGCGGAAAGGGCCAATGTTATTGGTATACCAAACAGGCCAGCGACGTTGCCATGAGGCAATTAAACCCGGCTCAAACTCCAGCTGGTTGCTCCATCCTTTAGGGGAAGGAGAGTCTGTTACATTGTTATGAATTAGTTTTTGCGCTTGTTCCGCTAAGCTTTGCGGCCCCACAACGCCCAAAGTAAATTCAAGTTCATCAAGGTGGTTCTTAGTGATTGTCGTCAGACCTACAGACCCATAGAGCCAGCCAGCGTAAGGGCGATCATCTGGTTGTGCGCTTCGTGTTTCGATATTGCTTGGGGTAAAAATATTTTGACCGAGTGTGAAAAATGTACTGGTTGTTGTATTGATGTCAAAGGTAGGCACAGCCTCTGCTAATTCATCAATCACGGGGGGCATAGGTGTTTCAACATCAAAATAAGTAAGGCGTATGCCGCTGGTGTAATTGGCATCTTCACCGCCGCCAATGGCATCATTTTCAACGGAAAAACTTAGGTAATTGTTATCATCAGCGTTTTTTACGCGACTACGTACTTTTTGCTCAACAGTTTGAATATCGTTAAGCTCACGCTTAAGCTCTTCTAATTTTTCGCGGCCAGAGGTATCAAATGCTTCATCTGCCATAGCAGGTGTTAAACATAACGCCATGCATAAAATAGTAAGTTTGGCTAATAATTTTTGTTTAGAAATAATCATTTTATGACACTTTTGTAGTGATTTAAACGTATGGTACGAATAGATGATTACTAAATTAGTTCCTAAACAGCAAATGAATAGTAGGCGTAAGTATAAAAATGATAGATTTAAGTAGTTTTGGAGATAATCTTCAAGTAGCAGTTATTGGGGCGTCTGGCGGAATTGGGCGCGGGTTTATTGAACATTTTCAAGAGTGTGAGCAGGTTGAAAAGATATATGCGTTCTCTCGTAGTAGTCTAAGCTTTGATAACGCCAAGGTTACATCTGGAATTATTGATCTTGAAGATGAGGAGTCCATTGAGGCCGCCGCAGACTCTGTCGTGGGCAAATGCGACATTATTATTACGGCCACAGGAATTTTGCATGGGGACAGTATAGCACCTGAAAAGACCTTAAGAAATTTAGATGCTGAGACTATACAGGCGGTACTAAATATAAATTATGTGGGACCATCGCTGGTTGGGAAGTATTTCTTGCCATTATTACCACGCGAGGGACGATCCGTATTTGCAATGTTATCGGCACGTGTTGGCAGTATCTCAGATAATATGCTGGGAGGCTGGTATAGCTATCGCGCATCAAAGGCAGCATTAAACATGTTCATTAAAACAGCTTCGATCGAGACTGCACGTAAACATAAAGAAGCGGTTTTGATCGCGCTTCATCCGGGTACGGTTGAGACGAATTTATCTGAACCTTTTCAGGGTAATGTTCCAACAGGAAAATTATTTACAGCCGAATATTCAACCGAGCAGATGATTAATGTTATGAATACCATAGAGCCATCAAAGAGCGGTTTGTTGTTTGCGTACGATGGAGAAGAGGTTGCTCCATAATATGCGTAAAGAAAATGTAACAGACAGCGAAATTATTGAAATGGCGTGGTGTGATAAAACATCATTTGATTCAATAGAATTCATAACGGGCGTACCAGAAAAAGATGTTATTCAACTGATGCGTAAGAATATGAAACCATCAAGTTTTCGGATGTGGCGCAAGCGTGTCTCAGGACGTAACGCGAAACATGGAAAGCTATAGCCTATGCTCAACTTGATATTAATTCTTGGTGATCAATTAAGCCGCAATATTTCTAGTCTTCAGGGCATTGATAAGAAAAAAGATACTATTCTTATTTGTGAGGTATGGGACGAGGCGACTTATGTGCGTCACCATAAAAAGAAAATTGCGTTTCTGTTCTCGGCCATGCGGCACTTTGCGGAAGAGCTAAAGCAAGATGGATTTAATGTTCGCTATATCAAATTAGGTGATGATGGGAATGCAGGATCATTTAAAGGTGAAGTTAAGCGCGCTGCCCAAGAGTTAAAGGTTGATCAAGTTATAGTGACAGAGCCGAATGAATATCGTGTGCTGGATGATATGCGATGTTGGTCAGATGATTTAGAGATCGATTTAGAAATTCGTAATGATGATCGGTATTTATGCTCGCACGAAGATTTTAAATCGTGGGCGGAAGACCGCAAGCAACTACGTATGGAATATTTTTACCGAGAAATGCGTAAGAAACACAATATCCTGCTTGACGATGACGGTAAGCCAGAAGGCGGTGAATGGAACTACGACAGTGAGAATCGTAAGCCACCAAAAGAGGGGCTTGATGTTCCACCTACTTATAAGGCGAATGTCGATGAGGCGACGCAAGAGGTTCTTGATCTAGTGGGTGAGAGATTTGCGGATCATTTTGGCGATCTTGAACCGTTTCATTTCGCAGTCACCCGTGACCAGGCGCTTTATGCGCTTAATAAGTTTATCGACGAGCGTTTGGTAAACTTTGGTGACTATCAAGATGCCATGGTAGAAGGCGAACCTTGGATGTATCACAGCCATCTTAGCTTTTATATCAACTGTGGTTTGCTTGATCCGTTGGAGTGCATTCAAAAAGCGGAGGAGGCATATCATAAG
>JALZUF010000092.1 GCA_023301785.1 Alphaproteobacteria bacterium
TCCAGTTAAACTTGCTATTGATTTTGAAAGTTCAATGGCAGATGTAAAAAAAGTTGTGAATTTTGACAAGGGCGAACTAGGTCAATCACAATTCAAAGACATGCGAAAAGACATATTGGATATGTCCACTAAGCTACCGATGGCAGCCAGTAGTATCACAGAAATTTATGCTGCGGCGGGCCGCGCTGGTCTAGCGCGAAACGAATTACAGGGGTTTGCCACCGACGCTATTAAGATGTCGATTGCATTTGACATGTCAGCTGAAGAAGCTGGGGGAGCTATGACTGGGATGCGGTCAATCTTTGGGCTGTCCCAGAAGGAAGTGGTTAAGCTGGGAGATGCTATAAACTATCTCGACAACAATATGGACGCGACTGCTGCGGGTATCTTGCGTGTTTCAGACCGCACGGGTTCAATGGCGCAAATCTTTGGTCTGACAGGACAACAAAACGCGGCTTTAGCATCTACATTCCTCGCTTTGAAGACCCCACCGCAGGTAGCTGCAACAGCAATGAACTCAATGATGCGAATTCTATCGACAGCAGATAAGGGAAGCGAAAAGTTTAAAGATAGTTTGCGGGCCATCGGATGGGAAGCGTCTGATTTAAAGGCTGCTATCAAAGATGACGCGCAGGGAGCGCTAGTTAGCTTTCTTGATGATGTTAATAATGCTGAAGACAAGATGGGCGTTTTGGTCGACCTCTTTGGTGCTGAGTATGCAGACGATATTGCAAAGTTATCTGGTGGCATGGACCTTTATAAGAAGGCGATCGGTTTTTCTGGTGATGAACAGGCCTATCTAAATTCAATGACTGCTGAATTTAAGTCCCGGGCATCCACAACATCTAATGAAATTGTTTTATTTAGAGGCCGTTTAACTCGTCTGGCTGTTAACTTAGGTTCTGTTTTACTGCCTGCTGTGAACTTAACATTGGGGGCATTGGGCGCTGTCACAGATGTCCTTGCGATGGCGGCAGACCGCTTCCCTTTGCTGACCAAAGTTATTGTGGGCGGCATTGCTGCGCTGGTCGCGTTGCGCGTCATTACGCTGGCGAATGCCTATGCCATGACCTTCCTGAAGGGCGCATGGCTGTCTGCAAAAATTCAATTAGTCACCCTTCGCGGTGGGGTTATCGCCTCGAATTTGTCTATGCGCTCATTAAATGTGACTGCGCTGGTGACGGCTGGTCGGTTCCGTTTATTGGCCGCTGGCGGATTAATAAAGGCCTTCGCTGGAAGTCTGATGACCTTGGCGCGCATTGCGATTCCTATGGTTATTACTGGAATGCGAGCGCTGACTGTTGCGATGCTGTTCAATCCAATTGGGCTGATAATCACCGGCATTGCGCTGGGCGCTTTTATGATCGTGAAGTTTTGGAAGCCTATATCTGGATTTTTCAAAAGCTTATGGACTGGCATTGCAGGTCCGGCGCTAACTACATTCAGTCTCTTAAAGACCATATTCAGCTGGTCGCCTGTTGGGTTATTAGTGGGTGGGTTAGGCGCGGGCGCGCGCTTCATTGGCCGTGTGTTCATGGCGCCTTTTGCGCTGGTTCGTGGTCTGTGGTCTGGGTTTAAATTCCTGATGTCTTGGTCGCCTTTGGGCGCAATGCGCGCTGGTGTTGGCGCAGGCGCGCGATGGATGGGGAATGTCTTTAAGGCACCATTAAGCATGGTTAGCGGTGCATGGAATGGCTTTAAAACTGTGATGTCTTGGTCGCCTTTGGGATTAATTCAGCGCGGCTGGTCAGTCCTGCCGAATGTTTACAAAGCTGTTTTTGACAAGGTAAAGAACATTGCAAAGGTGGCGATGGATGGGCTGAAGTCATTTTTACTGGGCCCCATAAAGTTAGTCGAAGGCTTATGGAATAAACTTAAAGGCCTGGGCAGTAAATCCAAGGCGGTAGCGGTCCAGGTTATGCAGCCGCTTAAGCCTGCCTTAAAAGCTGGCGCAATGACGGCGGCTGCGCTGGCTACGCCGTCTGCGGCTATGGCTGCGCCTGTTGCAATCGCGCCACAAACATTCACGCCAGCCGCTGCTGTGTCGGTACCAACGCCCAGCATTATCCCTGCTGCGCCAGTTGCTGTTGCGCCGCAGGCATTCACGCCTGCCGCTGCTGTGTCGGTACCAACGCCCAGCATTGTCCCTGCTGCGCCAGTTGCTATTGCGCCGCAAACCTTCACCCCAGCTGCGGCTGTCACGCTGCCAGCACCGAGTATTATCCCAGCAGCGCCAGTTGCTATTGCGCCGCAGGCATTCACGCCCGCTGCGGCTGTCACGCTGCCCGCGCCGAGTATTATCCCAGCAGCGCCAGTTGCTATTATACCAGCTGCGCCAGTTGCAATCGCCCCGCAAACATTCACGCCTGCTGCTGCCGTGTCGTTACCTGCACCAGAAGTTATTGCGCCGCAGTCAGTCATCGATTCTACGCCAGAATTTATTGCGCCTTCGACCTTTGATGCGTCCGCAGCACCTGATGCCGTGCCAAACAAAACTGAAATCACAGTCGTTCGTGTCGGCGTAGAGCCTTCTGACAGCGGCCCGCGTCCACCTATCCCGCCGCCTGCGCCGCCAAAGCATCCGCCAATGCGCGCGGGTGATATTCACCTTCACCTGAGCATGGAAAATGTTTTTGGCGATGTGGGGTCGTTAGTTCAGCAGCTGCGGCCCGCATTGGAGCGCATGTTAAAAGAAGCACAGGAGGCGAACCTTCATGACTGATGTGATGATGTCTCTGGGAAGTTTCAAATTCGGCATTGAAACTGCTGCTTATGATGAAATGAGCAAGCAGCATAGTTGGCGCTGGGCAGACCAGGCGCGCATAGGCCGCAAGTCAGCGCAGCAGGCTATAGGTCCAGATGCATCGACATTGTCCATGAAGGGCCGAATTTATCCACATTGGAAGGGCGGACTAGGTCAGATTTCAGCGCTTAAAGACCTGGGCGATGCGATGAAGCCACATATCATGGTCGACGGGACTGGGCGGATTTGGGGCAAGTTCGTCATTATGAAATTATCAGAAACCCAGAAGCATCTGAACGAATTTGGGCAGCCGCGCAGGCAAGACTTCACTCTTGAACTTAAGGAGTACGGCGAAGATGCTTAGGAATTATAAATTAGAACGCGAATTAAAGGTCGCACTGGCGGCATTGGCGCAGCAAAAAAAGTGGATTAACAGCCTTCGCGCCTTGCTGTTCTTTTCTCTATTGGCTTTGATTCTTGCGGTGTTTTCGTAATGCCCGATTATGTCACAAAAGATGGTGATGTTTTGGATGCCATCATCTTCACTGTCTACGGCCAAGGCCCAGACGCCTTGCAGGTTGTTCTGGATGCAAACCCGCACATTCGTCAGATGCCGGTTCATCTTCCAATAGGCACAAAAATCAGTCTTCCGTTATTGTCGGAAACCCCTGCCAAGCAGCAAGTAAAGCTTTGGGATTAATCATGGCTCTGCTTTATTCCATATCCGTCGACCAGGCTGACATCACTGCGAAAGTCGCAGATAGACTGTTAAGGTTAACTGTTGTTGATGAAGCAGGAATCAAGTCTGACACGGTTAGTTTGACCTTGGATAATAGAGACACTTCCATCGCTATTCCGCGCCGTGGCGTCATCATGAAAGTCTCGCTAGGAACTGACAAAACTGGCCTGGTTCTTATGGGCGCATATACCGTTGATGAAGTCAGCACTGAAGGGCCGGTTCGAACGCTCACAATCAATGCCAAGGCGGCAGATATGTTAGCGGGCTTGAAAGTGCGTAAAACCCGCGCGTGGCCTGATGTTACACTGGGCGAACTGGTCGAAGCCATCGCTGGTGAACATAATCTTAAGCCCCACATATCAGATGCTTTGGCCGCCATCGACTTGGCACCAATTCCCTACAAGCAGCTGGACCAGACAAACGAGTCTGATTTGCACCTTTTGACCCGCCTGGCGAAACAATATGATGCGATAGCAAAACCTGCGAACGGTTTTCTGTTATTTGTCGCGCGCGGTGAAGGCAAGGCGGCCAGCGGCCAGACCATGCCAGCCGTGACTTTAAAAGAAAGCGATGTGAAGACGTTTCGGGCCCGCGCGGCCGATCGCGGGAAATATTTGTCTGTGAAGGCCTATTACTTAGACGATGACACACAAGAGCGCGTGGCCGTGACGGCGGGCGCGGGTCAGCCTGTCTTCAGTCTGCGCAGAACCTTTCCAGATAGCGCCCAGGCGCAAGGCGCAGCCAGTGCAAAGCTGGACGCTTTAAAGCGCGGAACTGCGACCCTGGCGCTGTCTTTAGAAGGCCGCCCAGACATTGTCGCTGAAACGCCGCTGACATTCGTATCTGATGACGCGCTGGCAAATGGTGACTGGATTGTGACCCGTAGTGAACAGACCTTATCTGGCCGTAATGGCGGGGGCTATGTGACCCGCATTGATGCCCAGGTTCCGAAGGAATCGAAATGAGTTTTGCAGATAGTCCAAAAGCGCGTCAATGCAGTGTTATTGACTGGGAATTATATGCAGAGCGTGACCACCTAGAAATCTCGCATGATGGCACCGCGACTTGGGCTGATTTACAGGCCATAAAAAACGAAGTTTGGGGCGAAGATACTGTGGCGATTGAAATATATCCGCCGCAAGAATTTGTCGTGAACGGCGGGTCGACAGAGTTCCATTACAGACACTTGTGGAAGGTGCCAAGTTGGATGCCTTGGCCTAACCTTAGACAGGGCGATTTTTAATGTCTTTGCGTTCAAAACAAACCCGCGCTGTTTGCGTGAATATGCAGCACTTTAAAGGCGTAAAAGCGCGTGTTGATAGGCTGGTCGATTACCTTCAAATGACGGATGCTGATGTTATCGGAATTCTGGAAGTGACTGGCCGCGCGGTTTACCCTGCTTTGTCCGCCAGGATGAACACACACGCCTGGGTTCAAAGTGACCATCCAGCAGACAAATTTAAAGGGGGCCGTGAAAGCCAGAAAATATTGATAGGCGTTCGAAAGACGTATGGTTCATTCGCCTCTGTTCTGTCTCAATTTCGCACATGGAACCCTTACTTGCGGCCTGGTGTGTTCATGACGGTCGACACACCAGCAGGCCAGCAGCTGAATTTCCTATTTATTCATAACAAATCTGGGGGCACTGCTGATGGTCTGGGCACCCGTCAAAAGCAGTTTAACAGCATCTTAAAGCTGGCGAAGAAAGTGCCAAACTTTATTGTTCTGGGCGATTACAATACAATGGGCATGGAATATCCTTATGTTCCAGATGTCGAAGCGCATCATGAACTGCGCTGGCTGGATGGGCGTCTGAAGTCGCGCAAACTGCGCAGGTTATCAAAGACTGTGGCCTGGACTTGGAACCCAAACCCTTACAAGTCGACCTATCCGCGCTCTGACTTAGATCACGTCATCGCGTCGACCTCGCTGGACTTCAGCACCTTTAAGAACGGCGCATCAGTCCGCGTGGACGGCCCAGATGAAAATTCGACGCCAGAAGAAATCCAGGCATATCGCGAACACTTCAGCGATCATTCTGCGCTTTATATCGAGATAAATTCATGACCTTAAAAACTACTCTCTATCATGGCGCTAACTCTGAAATAGATGACCCAAATTGGGGAAAGTTTATTAGTAAGTCATATTTTGACCATCAAGGCAGCCGTGCGCTGGGTTTTTTCAGTGCGGATGATCCTAGTGTTTGTGAGCGCTATGGTGACAGGGTTTATTCTTTCACGCTTGCAGATGAAGCTGTGGTTATGGATGCGCCAGATTGGTTCCGTGATAACGGTCGATGTTCAGCATTTTATGTTGGCTTGCGGGAATGTGCCTTGCATCTGGGTTATCATGCTTTGCGCGTTAATCACTGTGTCATTGTTATAGATATGGATGTCATCGAGAACTGGGCACTGGTGCCAGTCTCTGAAAAATCAAAAGAAAAGGACGTTTAAAATGTCAAAAAGAAGCATGATTGAACTTGAACTTATCATCTTTGTGGTCACTGAAAAGGCCGTAATGGTTGGGCGTGAAGCAGAAAATGAACTGGATGAAATATGGCTACCGCGCAGCGTTATAGAGTTTGAAGCGGGCTATCATCCAGAAGCAGGTGATGAAGATGTGGTTATCTTGATGGCTGAAGCTTTGGCGTTGAACAAAGGTTTGCTTTAATGGCGAAGACTGGGAAGCATCCCTGGTTCGCATGGCGTCCAGTCCAGGCCGTCGATAGCACGGGAACAAGTCATATCGTTTGGCTAGTGTCTGTCATTCGTGAGCGGCGTTCGACGCGGTCCGCACATAACTGGAGCATAAGAGATTATTGGCATTATACGCTGCCATCTGAACCACAGCGTGTAGGCGGTTCTAAGCGCTGCTGAAGGTGATTATTGCGACACGGCCATCGCGTCATCTCATTTGACATCGTTGATGTGAGGCGATATGGCGGTCTAGATGAAGCGCTTTAAGCACACATTAAACCCTCTTAAAATTGCGAAAATTGTGGCGAAGGATTTGCGCGCGCTACGACCCTACGGGGTTAAGAAATGAGGAAAAGACCCTTGGCAGGGCTTTCCTTCGTTTTTGGCAGCGCTTACGCGCGCCCTACAGATTAAATATTTTAACTATTTATTTTTAAATAAACTTTACATTCATAGGCGATAGCCTAAACAACTTTAAAGTGCATACTGCGCAATTAAGTGGCATAATGACTAACTACCCAACTGAATAGAGCGAGGGTACTGGTGATAAAAAATATTCCTTTGTGGGATCAGAGAATCTTGATTTCATCAATCACAACTGTGTATACCCCAGTGTATT